>JAZQBF010000207.1:0-2194 GCA_045545615.1 Faecousia sp. | reverse complement strand
TTCGCCTTCCCCCATTCTCTGGATAAAATCTTCCAAAGAGCGGAACGGTCCGCCTTCTTCCCGCTTGGCAACCATACTGCGGATCAGCCCTCTACCCACATTCTTCACAGCGCCAAGGCCAAAGCGAATGGCCTCCCCTTCCACGCTGAAGTTGTCCACACTGTGGTTGATGTCCGGCGGAAGGACGGGAATTCCCATATCTTTACACTCGGCAATATAGCCGGAGATCTTGGTGGCAGAGTCCAAAACGGAAGTCATCAGCGCCGCCATATACTGCCGGGGATAATGGCATTTCAGATACGCCGTCTGGTAAGAAACCACCGCATAGCAAACCGCGTGCGCCTTGTTGAAGGCATAGTTTGCAAAGGCGACGATCTCATCATAGATAGATTGCGCCGCAGATTCGCTGACACCCTTTGCTACCGCACCGGATATCCCCTGCTTTTCGTCACCGTAAACAAAGACTTTCCGTTCTTCCTCGATGACTTTCATTTTCTTTTTTGATATGGCACGACGAATATTATCCGCTTGTCCCATGGTATAACCGCCCAGACTGCGGAATATCTCAATCACCTGCTCCTGGTAAACGATACAACCATAGGTAACTTTCAGTATCGGCTCCAAAAGCGGCGTTTTATAAGTGATCTTCCGATGGTCCAGTTTGTTGGCGATGAACATGGGAATAGAGTCCATCGGACCGGGACGGTACAGCGCCACAATAGCAGTCATATCTTCGATGGAGGTAGGTTTCATATTCACGCACACACCGGTAATGCCGGCAGATTCCAACTGGAATACGCCCTGGGTCTTGCCTTCGGCAAGCATAGCAAAGGTGGCAGGATCGTTATCCGCTACGGCATCGATATCGAAATCCGGTTCTAACTTCCGGATCTGCTCCTGGGCATCTTTGATAACTGTTAGGTTACGCAGACCCAAAAAGTCCATTTTTAAAAGTCCCAGTTCTTCAATGGTGGTCATTGTGTACTGGGTAACGATGGTATCGTCATTGCAGGAAAGGGGCACATAACTGCACACCGGATCTGCCGTGATCACCACGCCGGCGGCGTGGGTGGATGTATTCCGGGGCATGCCCTCCAAACTTCTGGCGGTATCGATCAGTAGTTTTACCCGCTCATCGGTCTCGTACATCTCCTTTAGTTTGGGAGAGACCTCCAGCGCCTCTTTCAGGGTGATATGGGGCGTTGCCGGCACTTGTTTTGCCACAATATCCGTCTCGGCGTAAGTAAAGTTCAGCGCTCTGCCCACATCGCGAATAGCGCCGCGGGCTGCCATTGTGCCGAATGTGGCGATCTGCGCCACATGGTCTGCGCCGTATTTTTGCACCACATAGTCGATAACCTCGCCGCGGCGTTCCTGACAGAAGTCCGTATCAAAATCGGGCATACTGACACGCTCGGGGTTGAGGAATCGCTCGAAGATCAGCGCATACTTCATAGGGTCTACTTCCGTGATATGCATACAGTAGGCAACGATGGACGCCGCGCCGGAGCCACGGCCGGGACCAACGGGAATGCCGGACTCTTTTGCGAAACGGATAAAGTCCCAAACAATGAGATAGTAGTTTACATACCCCATGCGGCTGATAACGCCGATTTCATATTCCAGCCGCTCTTTGTAACTTTCCGGCGGATCATCATACCGCTCTTTGAAACCGTCCATACAAAGTTTGCGGAAATATTCTTCGTTGGTATAACCTTCCGGCACGGGGAAGGAAGGCAAATGGTAATTATTAAACTCGAATTCCAGATTGCATCTTTCTGCGATCTTAACTGTGTTTTCAAATGCCTCATCGCAATTGGGGAACAAAAGGCGCAGTTCATCCTCGCTTTTTAAGTAGAATTCATCGGTTTGGAATTTCATACGATTGGGATCGTCCACGGTTTTGCCTGTCTGAACGCAAAGCAGAACATCCTGCATTTGGGCATCCTCTTTGCGCAGATAGTGGGCATCGTTGGTAACCACCAGGGGCAATCCGGTTTCCCGGGCAATACGCAGAATACCCTGGTTTACAGGTGTCTGCTCCGGAATACCGTGATCCTGCAATTCCAGATAGAAGTGGTCAGGACCGAAAATATCACCCAGCTCCAGAGCATGGCGCTTGGCTGCGTCGTAATCCTCCATCAGAAGTGCCTGCGCCACCGAGCCTGCAAGACAGGCAGAGGATGCAATCAGG
>JAZQBF010000206.1:0-7179 GCA_045545615.1 Faecousia sp. | reverse complement strand
TGCCTCGTAATAGTTTCTTGCCATGGGCTTTTCCACCAGCACAGGCAGACCGTGCTCCAAAAGATCTTTGGAAATACCATAGTGATCGTTGGAGTAAGTAGCGTTGACAACCAGATCGTAATCCTTACCGAACAATTCCCGATAATCTGCAAAGACCTCGCAGCCCCATTCTTCCTTTGCCCGGTTGCGGCGGGTCTCGTCTGTTTCCACAACAGCAACCACTTCGCACCACTTATTGTTTTCAGACTTGAAGAATTTGCCGTGAATATTTCTGCCGCTTCGGCCCTGGCCGATAATGGCAACTCTCAATTTTTGCATCATAACGCCTCCTGCATTTTTATCCGGCATACCTGCCGGCACTATCAGTATACACCACTCTTTTTATAATGCAAATAGCAAAAATTGCAATAAGGCATTGCAAAAAGTATTCTGCTTTGTTATGATTGGCATAAAGGAGGGATGCTTTTATGGACCGTTTTATTTTTTCCCGGAGCGGTGACCCGATGTATTCCCATATCGCCTTTCATTCTCCAAATGTAAATCGCCAGGACATTTCCCGCTTTCCCCAGCATTCCCACGACATTGTGGAATTGATCTTATTTCAGGGCGGACAGGCGAGGTACGATGTGGAAGGGCGCAGTTACCCCCTCTACCCCAATACTTTGGTCATCACCAAACCTGCAGCGATCCACCAGATCCGCCTTGTGGGCGATGATACCTATGAGCGGTACGACCTGCTGTTTAACTTTAAAAAACACATGCCGGAACAGTATCCCCTTTTGGAAAAAATGCCGGATGTGATGCAATTGGAAGAAGATCACCCCATTGTGCAGATTTTTCGCCGGATGGACTATTACTATCAGCACCTACCGACGGAAGAATACAGCCAGATGCTGGAAATGATGATCCGGGAGATCTTTTATAACCTGGTCATCGCCGCGCGAACATCGAAAACCGTTGACCCCTTGCCAGACAGCCCCTTGATCCGCAAAGTTCTCCTTTATATCCAGGAGCACATAGCCACATTAAGGGATGTGGAAGAGATCTGCAGCGCGCTGTTCATTTCCAAAAGTCACCTGCACCATCTGTTTGTGGAGCAGATGAATATTACGCCGAAAAAGTATATTCTGTCCAAGCGGATGATGCTGGCAAAATCCCTGCTGCGCAACGGCGAGTCCCCTACGGATATATATACCAAGTGCGGCTTTCAGAATTACACCACCTTCTTCCGCTGCTTTAAAAATTTCTTTGGCTACTGCCCTTCAGAAGAGCCGGAAAAAGGCGCGCAGCGCGATTTGTATTCTTAAAAAGCAACCCGGCTGTTTGCAAACAGCCGGGCTTTTCGTTAGTCATTGAAAAACAGCAGAGAATACCAGGTGATGATATTACCGCCGTACTGGAAGTCCAAGCCGTTTTCTTCCAGCGTAGGGATCAGATTGATGCCGTGGCTCTCCACACAAGGATGCATCCGCTCCGGCATACGGCAAGGCTCGCCGTCCAAAATTGCGCAGCGGTCGCATTCCGCGCAGGCCTCGGTGGAGAGAATATAAGGTTCTACACCTTGGGCGCGCATCATATCCCGCACCTGATTGGTCACTGCTTCGTGCTCCGGGCGGGTTTTCAGCGCGGCTTCCACATCGGCAATATCCTCTGTTTCCGTGATCGTACCGATCACAAGGCAGTTGTTGTAGCCAAGGCATTTCCCCTTGCATGTTGCCACCTCACCCACGCCGGGGGGACACGCCCAACTTTTGCCGTACATAGGGCACTCGTTTTGACATATCCACCGGATCCGGTCAGAAAATTCCAGTTTTTGGGGGTTTAAATAAAAATAAGCATATAGCGGCAACGCCGAAAGTTCCGCCTCCAGCCGTTCTTTGTCTATCATTTCCGTTCCTCCAAGATCCTGCGACAGCCTTCCGTAATGTCATCCCAGGTCTGACGGAAATCCCCGGAATAATAGGGGTCAGCCACATCCCGGTCAAGGATCGGCTGAAAGTTCTTATATTCCGGGAACAAATGGCTTAAATACCGGGCATTGCGGCTGTCCATATAGTAGATATGATCGTAATAAGTAAGATCCCGGGGTGTGATCAGCCGGGCGTAATGCTCTGTAAACGGTACGCCGTGGGCTTTCAATTCCCGCCGGGCAGGACCGTAAATGGGATTGCCCTCTTCTTCCCGGCTGACGGCGCAGGAGGCGATCTCAAACCGATTCTGAAGCCCCGCCTTGCGCACCATTTCTTTGAGTATAAACTCCGCCATAGGACTACGACAGATATTCCCATGGCAGACGAATAAGATTTTCACCATAAAAAAGCCCTCGCTTTCGGCTTTTATTGTAGCATAAAAAGCCCCCTTGTGTAAAGGGCAGAGTTGCTAAGGACAGTTATCTTTAATAAAAACGGAATTTGGTACACAAATTCCCTGCTTGTAACAGTATAAGGCAAAACTACCCGAAGAAGAGAAAACAAACCTCTTTTTCGGGTAGTAATTTTTATATAGTGATATTCTTTGCTGCGCAAAGAGTGATATGGTTGCCTTACGGCAATCGTGATATTAAAACCTACGCTTTTAGTGATATTTTATTCGCTTTTTAAAACTCGCAAAGCGAATAAAACCGCCCAAGTGTCCTTAGGAACACTTGGGCAAAGGGGGCTGGATTTTTAGTTTTCTTCAGGAAATGCATACTTTGCCTTATAGCGAGCAAACTGTTCTGCAAAAGCGGCGGACTCGTGCAATTCGCCGGCTTTCAGTGCATTCAAATATTCATGGGCTTCCAACTTGCCTTCCGAAACCTGCAGTATTTCCACAGCCACGTTGGAACAATGGTCTGCTGTGCGTTCGCAGGCAGTCAACAGATCTTCCAGTATAAAGCCATACTCCACAGAGCAAAGACCGTCTCTCAATCGGCGTACATGGCGGGACTTAACTTCACGCACCAGCGAATCCACCACTTGCTCCTGGGGTTCGATTCTAACTGCTTGCTCCCGGTCGAAACTTTCATAAGCCGAAACAGTACGGTCTATAACATCCAGCACCGCCTGCTCCAAAACCGCAAGTTCTCCCTTTGCCTGGTTAGAAAACGCGATCTTCTTTTCTTCCATCTCCAAGGCAGCCTTAGCAATTGCTGTCGCGTGGTCAGCCATCCGCTCGATATCCGCAACTGTATAAAGCAGTGTGTTGAGAATACGGTTATCCTGGACGGACAGATTCATACCGGACAATTTTACCAAGTAGGTGTTCAGCGCATCTTCATAGCGGTCGGTCTTGTCTTCCAGTTCGATGACCTTCTCCATCGTGCCGGTTGCAAACTTCTTGGTCAAACCCATAGCCAAATGCACAGCCTTTGCTGCATCTGCTGCCATCTCACAGGCGATCTCATGGGCGCGCTGAACTGCAACAGCAGGGGTAGCCAGCAGACGCTCGTCCAGCAGTTCTGTCTTTTCCGGTTCTTTGACTTCGGGAACGATGGCATAGGCCAGTTTTACCAGCAGCCCATTCAAGGGGAGCAGCACAGCGGTAGCAATCAGGTTAAATCCGGTGTGGATCACAGAAATGTCCCATGCCTGTACAGAGTCACCCAGGAACTTCCAATCGATGAACAAGCCAAGACCATAGAAGATCACTACAAACATCAGTACACCGACAACATTAAACAACAGGTGGACCATCGCTGTTCTGCGGGCATTGCGGTTAGCACCAATAGCGCCCATCATAGCCGTTACACAGGTGCCGATATTTTGACCCAGGATGATAGGAATGGCTGCACCGTAGGTCACCGCGCCGGTTACACACAGGCCCTGCAAAATACCCACGGATGCAGAGGAAGACTGGATGATCGCAGTCAAAACAGCGCCAAACAGAATGCCGACAATGGGGTTGGTGAAGGAGATCATCAAGTCCGCAAACCAGGTTTCACTCTTGAGAAAAGACATAGAACTGCTCATAAGATCCATACCGGTCATCAGCGCCATAAAACCAAGCATAATCGTACCAATGCCACGCCTTTTCTCGGACTTGCCCATATAAAGGACGATACCGATAATGCCGATCAGCGGCGCCAGCGTAGAAGGCTTGAAGAATTTGATCAGGAAACTGTCGCCTTCCAGACCGGACAGGGACAGAATCCAGGCGGTAACAGTAGTACCTACGTTGGATCCCATGATGACACCAACGGCCTGCTTCAGAGTCATAATGCCGGAGTTAACGAAGCCGACTACCATGACCGTAGTTGCAGATGAGGACTGGATCACTGCGGTAACTGCCGCACCCAATAGGAATCCCTTCCATATCTTTCCGCTCATCTTGGAAAGAACGGTCTGCAATTTTCCGCCTGCCTGCCGCTCCAGTGCTTTGCCCATAACATCCATGCCAAACAGGAACAAAGCCAAGCCGCCCAAAAGGGTAATGATTTTAAAAATATAGGCTGTCATAAAAACTCTCCTTTGAGATAGTATGCTCACTTCGACAGTTTACATTATAATTTTTACCATTTGTCAATACCATAGAGGGTTTGCAAAACTTAAGTAAAATCTATGTAAAGTAAAAGACCGCACCCGAATGGATGCGGTCTGTATTCAAAATTGAATCGTGATTATGGTGCCCTTTCCGGGTGTGCTTTCCAAGGCGATTTCCGCATTGTGGTATGCTGCCGCGTGCTTGACGATGGAAAGGCCAAGCCCGGTACCGCCGGATGCTTTGGAATGGCTCTTATCAGCCCGATAGAACCGCTCAAAGATCCGGTCTTTATGTTCCGCTGGTATACCGATACCGGTGTCGCTGACAACCAAGCGGTCGTTTTCCGCCTGGATCGTCACATTGCCGCCGGGAACATTGTACTTAATGGCATTATCGCAGAGATTATAGACCACCTCATGGAGCATTCTGCGAACACCCATAACAGTAAATCCTGCGCCGGAAACGGAAATAGAAATCTGTTTCTCAGCAGCACTGGCCTCTAAGATCGCTTTCACATCCTCAGCCAGTTCCAACATATCCACATTTTCTTTTGGCAGTTCCATGCCTTCATCCAGTTGAGAAAGACGGATAATATCTTCTATAAGATTCACCAAACGGGATGCTTCTTTGCGGATATGTCCTACAAAACGAGGCGTATCCTCCTGCTTCACCATGCCACTTTCCAGCAGTTCGGCACTGCCGATAATGCCTTGCAGCGGCGTCTTCAGTTCGTGGGACACATTGGCGGAAAATTCTCTGCGCATCTGCTCTGCGTTTTGGGATTCCGTTACATCCACTGCCAAAATGACCGCCCCAAGAAGATTTCCCTCAGATTGGATGCTGCTCATATCAAAGCGATAGGCCCTGCCGTCCAACACCTGCACTATGCTTCCGTGTCCATGATCCAACGCGTTGTTCAAAGCCTGCCGCAAATCATTGCTTCGGTTCATCTGGAAGAAACTGCTGCCCACGCAAGTTTCTTCTGCTCTGAATATTCGCATAGCAGCCGTGTTGATGGATCGGATATAGGTCTCCTTATCCAACACCACTAAGCCTTCTTGCATATTGGCAGTGATCTGACTAAACTCGTCGGTCTTGCGCTGCAGTTTCCGCATCTGGGCATTGATCTGCAAGTGTTGTTGATTGATCCGGCGCAACAGAGGAGCAAGTTCCTCGTAAGTATCATTGGAAAGCGGCCGTTCCAGATTCAACTTATTGAGCGGATCTACGATTTTGGTTGCCATTCGCCGGGCAAGCAATGCGGAAAGACCTATCGCAAGCACGGCAATAAGCAAGATCGGCCACAAAAGGTCCATCATCAGCGCCCAGGCGGATGCCTGATTGGCGGAAATGCGCAGCACCGTTCCATCCGACAAACGCCGCGCTTCATAATAAGTCTGCTCTGTGAGCGTAGAAGAATTGCGCACCGCGCTGCCGGAGCCGGTAACAAATGCTTCCCGGATCTCTTCCCGGTCCGCATGGTTTTCCATGGTAGTCTGCTCCACTTGGGTGTCAAAAAGGACGGTGCCATCGGTATCGATCCAGGTCACACGAAAACGGTCTGCCTCCACATTTTCCAGAAACGCATTGCCATACTGTTCCGTACCGGCAACTGCAAGACTCAGTTCATCTTTCAGTTGCTCTACCTGCACATCGGTGAAGTGGTTGTACAGAACGCCGATCACTATGCCCAGGGAGCAAAGCAGCACCACTACCGCTACAAACACCGTGGAACGGAAGATCTTACTTGTCATGCTTTACCTCCAAGCGGTAACCGACATTTCTGACCGTTTCGATGATATTGCCATAGTTGCCCAGTTTCTGCCGCAGCGTTCGGATGTGCATATCTACCGTCCGGGTTTCTCCTGCATATTCTGTATTCCACACGGAAGAGAGCAGTTGCTCTCTTGTAAATGCAATACCCGGCCGAGAGAGGAACAGATGCAATAATTCGTATTCTTTGTAGGTCAGGATCACCCGTTCCCCGTCAACAGCGACGGTGTGTTCATCCGGATTCAGCACAAGACCGTCCAGTTTCAGCAAGTTGGCAGGTGCTGACCGCTTGCTCCGACGTAGAACCGCCTTGATCCGGCTGATCATTTCCATAACGCCGAAAGGTTTTACAAGGTAATCGTCCGCGCCCAGATCCAAACTCTGGATCTTATCATATTCCGTACCCTTGGCAGTTGCCATGATCACGGGAATGTCCCGGAATTCCTCGGATGCCTTTATCATTTTTAGCAAAGTAACACCGTCCTTGCCGGGAAGCATCACATCCAGTACGATGAGTTCCGGCTTCTCGGATTGCAGCGCTCTCCAAAAACTGTCGCCATCTTCAAAGCCCTTGGCTTCAAATCCGGTAGAAGTTAAAGCGTATATTTCAATATCGCGGATGCTGGAATCGTCTTCAACGCACCAAATCATTCGGGCACCTCCTTGCATTTTTTACAATTTTATCTGTTTTAATAGTAAAATTCAAGTTTTTCTGCCAACTTTACATACATTTTACATCTTACTGGCAGTCCTTGTGGACACCGGTAAAAGAAAACTCCACCCATTCAGCAATGTTGGTACAGTGGTCACCGATACGTTCAAAGTATTTGGCGATCATCAAAAGATCCAGGGCATATTCCCCCTGAGAAGGCTCTGCCGCAATAATATCGATAATGCCTTTCTTGACCTGGGTAAAATAATCGACTACTACATCATCATCGGCCA
>JAZQBF010000205.1:0-26657 GCA_045545615.1 Faecousia sp. | reverse complement strand
AATGGAATTGAAAAGCGGACTTGTCAGTGTGGTGCGGGCAGAAAAGGATTGTGATGTGTATTGCCCCATATGCCACAAAATGATCCATGTGAAAGCCGGGGATGTGATCCCCCGTTGTTGCGGAAAAGTAATGGAAGTTATGGAATAAACGGGTGGCTATGCCACCCGTTTCAGTCTGTCAAAAAACTCATTTTTGACAGACTGCCAGAGGGCAAAGGAGCCGGCGAGACAAACAAATCGAACCTGTCGGCGTACATAGGTACGGTAAGGTTCGATTTGTGCAGTAAGTCAAAACACCTTGCGTAGCAAGTGTTTTCGCAATTAAGAGAACGGATTGCCACAGTCCCTGCGGGACTTCGCAATGACACTCTTTTTACATTGTGAGTTTATACTTAAATTTGTGTTTTGACGATCGGCGGCTTTTTTGACACTCTGAAACGGGTGGCTATGCCACCCGTTTGACATATACGGAAGGTTTTGATATGATAACCAAAAGAGGTGTTGAAAATGGATCATTATATTGCCCCTAATGCAACAGTGGTTGGGGATGTGACATTGGAAAAAGATGTAAGTGTCTGGTACGGAGCGGTGCTTCGGGGTGACTCCGGGGCAATCGTTATCGGCGAAGGCACGAATGTTCAGGATAACTGTGTGATACATGAAAAGACTACCATCGGCAAGTTCTGCACCGTCGGTCACGGCGCTATCGTCCACGGCTGCACCGTAGGTGACCATTGTATGATTGGTATGGGCGCCATCATCTTAAACGGCGCGGTGCTGGGGGATAACTGTTTGGTAGGCGCCGGGGCAGTGGTCACCGGAAAGACCGATGCCGAGCCGGGCTCTGTACTGCTGGGCAGTCCTGCGAAAGTGGTGAAGATGCTTCCGGAAGGGACATTTGCCAGCAGCAAGGAAGAAACAGACCACTATGTAGCATTAGCAAAAGAACAATTTGGCTAAAGATTTTCAAGGAATTTTACGCCGTATTGGCGAAAAGCCACCTTTCAAAACCTATCGGTGTTCGATTCCCCGCTGCTTAAAGAAAAGCGCGTGTCGCAAGACATTCGTTTTTGTATCTGTAGATTGCCACACCAGTCTGCGGACTGGTTCGCAATGGCATCTTATCAATAGTATTTCTCGGTGAATTCCACCAAAGGTGTGGGATCTTCCAAACCGTGGGGGTGATGGTCACAGCCGGGTTTGATGATCTCTGTGTAGTTGCCGCCCCGGGCAAGGAGATATTCTTTCAGTGCCTTGCCATTTTCGTGGTAGGGGACAACGTAGTCTGCATCGCCGCTGACCAAGATCACCGGAATGTTATGCTCGATAATGGCGTGCGCCTGGTCAATGGGGTGGTTGCGGAAGTTCAGCATACCGTCCACCATCAGACCGTGGGTCTTGATCATACCATGGTACATCCGGTCAAAAGACGCCTGCCGCTCCGATACATCTCTGCCAATGGCGCAGGGGCAACTTAAAAGATTCATAACCGGGGCATCCAAGTACAGCGCAGCCACCTTTTCCGGGTAGTTGCCGGTAAAATGCATTGCCTGCAAACCGCCGCAACTCATACCAACGGGCATACATTTTTCATTCAGACCAAATTCTTTCACCAGGAAATCTGCCAATGCCGCCTTGGCATCGCTGTCTCCGGGGGCGTGCCAGCCGGATTCATTTTGAATGTAGGCAAGATGATAGCCTCTGCGGACCATTTCGATTTCATAATTGGGAAATGCATCGAAATACTCGGTCTTTAACAGCCACTTTTTGCCCTCGCAAGGCTTTTCGGGAACAATGAGGATGGCGATGCGATCGTTCAGCACAAAGTCCAGCCGCTTAAAACCGTTCCACTGGCTTTCTAAATAAGTCATACTGCTACCTCCTTAGGGGAGAGCGATAAATCCAAACCCGTTTTACAAAGGATGGTTTATTGCTCTATCTGTGTAAAGATACTCGCAAATACACAAAGTATTTGCTGCGTTTTGTGCCCCCAAAACAATAACCTTCTCTTTGTAAAATCTTCGACCTTAAAGCGAGAAGATTTTGGATGATTTTCGTTCTATTGGGGCGAAGGAATGCTTTGTGCCTTGCGAGACACAATAGGGCGAAAAGCGCCGAAATCAGCCGCTTTAAGGCAGGTTCGGATTTGTCGCTCTACCCTAATAATACTTGCGGACGAAGTCCAGCAAGGGAGTCAGGTCTTCAAGGCTGTGGGGGTGATGCTCGCAGTCAGGCTTGATAATGAGGGTCAGATCCTTGCCCGCTTTGCGCATTTTTTCTACCAGCAGTTTGCCGTTTTCTGCGTAGGGAACGATGATGTCCTTACCGCCAACAATAAGCATGACCGGGATATTATTCTCAATAATGGTATCCACATTGTCGATGGGGTGGTTGCGGTAGTTGATAAGATCCACAAGGGTTCTGCCGGTATTGCGCACCATTTCATCGTACATATAATCAAAGGTTGCTTGTTTGTCGCCCACATCCCGCCCGGCGGCACAGGGGCAACTTAACAGATTCATAACCGGGGCATCTAAGTACAGCGCAGCCACCTTCTCCGGATACTTGGCGGTAAAGTACACAGCCTGCATACCACCGCAACTCATACCCACCGGCAGGCATTTTTCATTTAAACCAAACTCCTTTACCAGGAAATCCGCCAATGCGGCTTTGGCATCGTCATCGGCTTCGTCTTTGTGCCAACGGGTCTCATTTTTGATATAGGCAAGGTGATAGCCCTGCTTGACCATTTCAATCTCAAAAGCGGGAAATGCGTCAAAATATTCGGTTTTTAAGAGCCATTTTTTGCCCTCGCAGGTTTTTTCGGGAACAATGAGGATCGCTTCCCGACCGTTCAGTTCAAAATCCAGACGCTGAAAGCCATTCCAGGTGCTCTTTGTGTAGACCATAGCCATTTCTCCTTTATTATCATATCTGCAATCATTATACAATACGGATTTTGTTTTGCAAGAGAATAATCAAAAAAAAGCACCCGTCAGGGTGCTTTTTTTACCTTGTAAAAGACGTGGAACACCAGTATTTCGGCCAGGACGCCCAAAGGGATCGCGGCAAGAATGTCCAGCGTAGAATGTTGCTTGATAAAGGCAGTGGACAGACAGATCAGAACCACGGCTACCACAACAAAGGCTTTCCATAGTGGGTGGGCGCTTTTTTCTTTCAGCCAAACGGAGGCGATGCCTAAAGAGTAGCCTACATGCAGGGACGGACACACGCCGGTGTTGGTGTCGAAGGCATACAACAGTCCGATGATGTCTGTCAGCACATTGTCCCGGGGGAACTCTGTGGGGCGCAGGTCCTGCCGATTAGGCCATAAAATGTAAACAGCCATCGCCACCACTTGGGTCACGATGATATAGGCAGAGAGTTTCTTAAAACTGTCCACATTGTAGAGCAAAAAGTACCCCAGCGAGAAAACGATCAACCCATACCAGAAGAAGTAGGGGATCACAAACCATTCGCAAAAGGGCACAAGGTCATCTAAAAACCAATGTACCGGTGTACAACGCTCTGCTGGGATAAGGTTTTCTGTCAGAAAGTACAAGCAAAAATATCCGACCCAACCAAACAGAAGTTTCAGGTGGGAAAATTCCGGGTCATTTAACTTGCGAAGGCGAAACTGCCGGTAGTCAACTACGGGACTTTTCACGCACAGCGCCTCCTTCCGGTATGTTGCAGGGATAGTTTCTTTTGGGAATGTTTCGGTAGGGCACAACGGTGTGCCGGGGAAGGCTGACTGCCAGGTCGGTGATGCGCTGCATCAAAGTTTCCTTGATAAACTGACGCTGGGTATCTATAGGCTGCGCCGGGTCAAAATACACCGGCTGACCAAAATAGAACTTTTTCAGTTTTGGGGCTATGTACATAGGCACAAAGGGAAGCGCCTTGCCGGTTTGCTTATAATACAGGCGGGCTATGTCGATAAATTTGTCCTGGAAGTCAGAAAGAATATGGTTATAAGGCGCATCCTGCTCCGGGAAAACAACGACACTCACGCCCTCTTTCAGCGTTTTTACCGTCTGCTTAAAAGTGCCCACGATCCGGGTGTCCTTATACACCGGGATGGTCTCGGCATTGGTAAAGACGCAGGCAGAGAAAGGCGCGATGATATAAGACAGAATCTTATAAAACCAGCGGCTTTTCTGTGGTTTTTGGCTCCAAAAATCCTGATAGGCGTAGGCGGGGACTTCCTTTAGGCGCATCATCTGCCCGGCGCACCAGGTTTTCCGTGGGATGGGGAAATACAATTCGCATACGATCGGACCGTTCATTTGGGTGTGGTTGCCCACGATCAGACAAGGTTCCTGGGGCAGGTTCTCCACACCCACGGCTTCTGTTTTGGGATAAAACAGCCAGACAAACCAGCGGAAGATCCGATAGATACCGTATGTTATTTTCTTCTTAAGAGGCTTCATTCACAAGACCGGCTTTCTTTAAATATTAGAGTAAATTATAAGATGCGTCAGTAAAAATCTTGTGAATAAAAAGTAAATTTTTTGCCATTTTGCGACATTTATTTCCCAATTCCGCCGGAAGAAAAGGGGGGTTATTTGCAGTAATTTCCCAGCAGGGAGAGGATCTGCACGCACTGCGCCCGCTTTTCCGCTGCCATTTGGGCAAAAGCCGCGCCATAGTCGCTGTCGCTGCTGCGGGATTCGTATGCAGCAAGGCTTTGGAGGGCGTTGCGGTAGCACTTGCGCAGGGCGGCATCCAGCGTATCTGCTTGGGGCGTTGGCGCGGTGATTTGCGGGGCAGCGCCTCTTACCAATGTGCAGATACCCTTTAAACAAGCAATATGCCGGGCTTCCTGCCGCGCCATTTTTTGCAGACTTTTTCGTATATCCTCCGGTGCCCGGCGGGAAAGGGCGATGTAAGTTTTTTCGTCGCTGACAGCCTGCAGCAGCAACCCCTGTAGACCAACTGCCATGGTATCTGTGCTACCTTGCACCCGCTGCCAAACCTTGGCGGCCTTTTCCGGATCATAGTAGTTCATAGAAACACGCCTTTCAAATGGGATACAACCAGTATATCGAAAAAAGAATGCAAATTTTAGCGAAAAAACGCTTTTCTTTTTCGCACATTTGTGCTAATATAAAAAAGAAAGGTGGATGCTTATGGCACGAACAAGTAATAAGGCGCAGGAGATCTTGTCTTTTGTGGAATCTTTTATACAAGAAAACGGCTATGCTCCCTCGGTGCGGGAGATCGGCGCGGCAGTGGGTCTCAGTTCTACCGCATCGGTGACATACCACCTGCAGCAACTGCAGGAAAAGGGAATGCTCCAAGCCCCGGAAGCCAAGGGCAGAAAGCGCGCCATCGTTACCACCCGGCGCCCGGGACAGATCCCGGTGGTGGGCGTGGTCACGGCAGGTATGCCGATCCTGGCTTTTGAGAATTTGGAAGGCACGATGGCTTGGGATGGCGATCCTAATTGTTTTGCCCTCCGGGTCCGGGGTGACAGTATGATCGGCGCCGGCATTTTAAATGGCGACAAGGTGGTCGTCCGCCCCCAAAGCACGGCGTTTGAGGGGGAGATCGTGGTGGCGCGTATTGGCGACGAGGCTACAGTAAAACGCCTTTCCCGGCGAAACGGTCAGGTTTGGCTGATGCCGGAAAATCCCGCCTATCCGCCCATTGACGGCAACGAGGCAGAATTGATCGGCATTGTAAAAGCGGTGGTAAGAGAATACTAAAAAATTACACCCCATTGGTGATGGGGTGTAATTTTTTATTTTGCCTCTCGGTAGGTTTGATAAGCAAAGAAGAGAATCACAAAAAAGCCAATGCTTACCAAGTCTGCCACCAGGGAAGTAATGCCACTCACGGTGGTGAAGATCTGACCCAAATAGGATGCTGCCAGCACCACGATCAGTGCAATCCAAATATATTTCAGGATGTTGCTCTGTAAAGAAAGACCGGTTTGGTTTTCCAGTTCCCGCAGACCGGAGATGATCAAGCGGACAACGATGACCATAAGCACCAATTCCGCAACTTCCAATATGATCAGCAGCGATGTGGCGGCGTATGCAAGACTAAGCAGACGCAGCAGGAATAAAAAACCGGAAACACCGGCGGCAACGAAACTGAAAGATTTGGCTACGGAAAAAGGCGGATTTTCCCGGGCGAGTTTACCGGCGCCGATGGCAATGAGCAGATAACCAATAAAATCCGGGGGCAATTCCCATACCAAACCGCCAATGCGCACCAGCGCATCCAAAGCGATAATGAGATAACCAATTAAAAGTAAAAACATACGATTTCCTCTTTTCAAAATTTTTCCTGGATTGCACTAACGCCTTTGTTCCATTGCTCGGCGGTGACACCTGCCTGGGCAAGAAGCGCTTCTTCTGTGATGCTGCCGTGGGGGACAGCCCAGGCGCCGGCGTCGGTGCCCGGCGCGATGAGACCGCCCATAGCAGCAAAGGTGTTTACATTTTTCAGGGCGCTGTCCAAAATCTTTTCCACATCCGGCTCAGAAAAACGACCTTTGCCCCGCAGGTTGCCAACGGTGCTTAATGTGGGCACCCAGATAACGCCCATATCTTTCATGGCTGCCAAGGCGTCTTTATCCAAATAAGCGCCGTGTTCTATAGAATCCACACCGGCATCTGCCGCCGCTTCCACAGTACGGGCACCGTTGGCGTGGGCCATAACAGAAAAACCTTCTTCGTGGGCGATATGGATCAGTTCCCGGATCAGATCCGGAGAAAGTCCGGATTCTGTAAGCACACCGAAATGATCAAAGTCCATCAAACCGGAGATCATAATTTTAATAAAATCGCCCCCTTGCTCCCGGGTGGAGACCACCAAGTGGGCGTATTCTTTTAAGTTTTGATATATTTGACCGATAAATGCGCCGTAATGTCCGGCAAGGCACAAAGGCGCAAGGGGTGTGCGGTAAGTGATGCCGTAATGATGGGCAAGTTCTCTTGCCCGTTTGCCCACACCCCATCTGTCGCCGCCGTCCCGGAGGTAGGTGGTTCCCATATCCCGGTATGTCTGCAGCGCTTTGTGGATAAAAGCATCGTCCGGTTTGGTTTTGTGGCGGGCAATGGCATTTTTCCAGTCATAGCCGTCTAAGACCATATGCATATGGCAATCTGCCGTCAACGCCGTCACACCCTTTCTTTTCACATAGTATAGCAAAAGAATGGAAAGGACGCAACCTTGTTTATTCTCTGTCAGTTGTAAACTTTTTGTGTAAGTATTGCTTTTTGGCGCACAGATGGTAAAATTACACTATATGCATTCTTATAAAAGGAGGAGCATGCCTATGATCAAACGGTTGGCCCGGTGTGTCCGGGAATATAAATGGGCATCTTTCGGCTCGCCGATCTGTATGGTGGGCGAGGTTACGATGGAAATTCTGATCCCCCTGGTGTTGGCGCAGTTGCTCCGCCAGGGTATCGAGCCGGGATATATGCCCGGTGTGTGGAAATATGGTGGGCTGCTGGCGCTGTGCGCCCTGTGCAGTTTGATTTTTGGCGTGGCATCGGCATTTTTTGCTGCCTACGCCAGTACCGGCTTTGCCCGGAATCTGCGCCACGATATGTTTGCCAAGGTGCAGACATACGATTTTTCCAATATTGATAAGTTTTCCACATCTTCTATCGTCACCCGTCTGACCTCCGATGTGGCAACTTTGCAGATGACATTCCAAATGTCCATCCGGATGATCTTCCGGACACCGGTAATGCTTGTGATGGCGCTGGTGATGGCATTTCGTATCAGCCCCCGGTTGTGCATTATTTACTGTGTGGTGCTGCCCCTTTTGGCGGTGGCGCTGTTTGTGCTGATCAAATTGGTACACCCGATTTTTGAACGGGTATTCAAGCGCTATGACAAACTGAACAATGTGGTACAGGAGAATATTCATGGTATCCGCGTAGTAAAGGCCTTTGTCCGGGAGAAAAAGGAAAACGAAAAATTTGCCGATGCTTCCGATGCTATCTATAAGGATTTCGTGAAAGCAGAGCGGATCATGGCCTTCAACAACCCCTTTATGCAACTGGCAATTTACACCTGCATTATCGTGATCTCTTATCTGGGCGCAAAACTGGTGGTTGGCGGGCAGTTGGATACGGCGGCGCTGACGGCAATGTTCACATACACCAGCCAGATTTTAATGGGTCTGATGATGATGTCTATGGTGTTTGTGATGTTCACCATGAGCCGCGCCCCTATGGTTCGCGCCTATGAACTGCTGACAGAAGAGCCTGCCCTGAAAAATCCGGAGAATCCGGTGATGGAAGTCGCTGACGGCTCTGTGGATTTTGAAAATGTATCTTTCCGCTACGGTGAAGATGCCGGAAAAAATGCTTTGGACAGGATCGATCTGCACATTGAAGCAGGACAGACCGTTGGCATTCTGGGCGGTACCGGCTCTGCCAAGTCCACACTGGTGCAACTGATCCCCCGGCTTTACGATGTGACGGAAGGCAGTTTGAAAGTAGGCGGCGTGGATGTAAGGGATTATGACATCCACACCCTCCGGGATCAGGTGGCGGTGGTACTGCAGAAGAATGTGCTGTTCTCCGGTTCTATCAAGGAAAATCTTCGCTGGGGCAATCCCGAAGCAACAGAGGAACAGATGGAACACGCCTGCCGTTTGGCATGCGCCCACGATTTTATTACAAAATTCCCCGATGGGTACGATACCCATATCGAGCAGGGCGGCACCAATGTTTCCGGTGGACAGAAACAGCGCTTGTGTATTGCCCGGGCGCTGCTGAAAAAACCGAAAATACTTATTTTGGATGACTCCACCTCCGCGGTGGATACCCGCACCGATGCGATGATCCGCAAGGCTTTTGCCCAGGAAATTCCCGGCACGACCAAACTGATCATTGCCCAACGGGTGGCATCTGTGCAGGAGGCGGATTTGATTCTGGTGCTGGACGGCGGCAAGATCGTCGCCCAGGGCAAGCACGAAGATCTGCTGAAAAATTCGGATATTTACCGAGAAGTCTATGAATCCCAGGTGAAAGGAGGCGAGGAATAATGCCTCCAATCAGAATGAAAGGGGACGGCCGTAAAGCCAAAGACCCCAAAAAGACCATCGCTCGGCTTTTAGGCTATATGAAACCCTACCGTGGTACGATGATCGTGGTTATTACCTGCATTTTACTTTCCTCGCTGGCAACAGCCCTCAGTAGTTACTCTTTGGAACCGCTGATCAACAATTATATTACGCCCCTTGCCGGCAGCGAAAATCCGGATTTTGCGCCCCTGGTCTCTTTCCTTGTGATGATGGGCGGTATTTATCTGGTGGGTATCGTTTCTTCGTTCCTTTATAACTATTTGATGGTCAAGGTGGGCCAGGGAACACAGAAGAAGATCCGGGATGATATGTTCCGGCACATGCAGACACTCCCCGTCGGTTACTTTGATTCCCACCCCGCAGGCGATGTGATGAGCCGCTATACCAGCGATATAGACACATTGCGCCAGATGATCTCCCAGGCGATCCCCAACTGTATTTCCTCTTTGGCGACTATGGTAACGGTGTTTGCGTTGATGGTGAAAACCTCCTGGATCTTGACGCTGGTGGTCGTGGTTTCGGCGGCAGGCATTTTGCAGATCACAAAGACCGTGGCGATGCACTCTTCCAAGTTCTTTATCGGACAGCAGAAAGCATTGGGCGCGGTGAACGGCTATGTGGAGGAAATGATCCACGGTCAGCGGGTGGTAAAAGTCTTCTGCCGGGAGGAAACCTGCAAAGACGAGTTTAACGCCATCAACGAAAACCTGCGACAGAATGCTTTTAAAGCCGGCGCATTTTCCAATATGATGGGACCGGTGAACAACAATCTGGGCTATATCCAGTATACCTTGCTGGCGATCGTTGGCGGCGGTATCGCTATTGCCTCCGGCGGCAGTTTGCTGGATCTGGGCGGCTTGGCGGCATTTTTGCTCCTCAGCCGGAAATTCAATATGCCCATCGGACAGATATCCAACCAGATCAACGCCATCGTAATGGCGCTGGCAGGCACAGAGCGCATCTTCCAACTTTTGGACGAACAGCCGGAAGTGGACGAGGGCTATGTGACCTTGGTGAACGCCAAGAAAGATGAAAATGGCAATCTGACAGAGTGCCCGGAGCGCACCGGCCTTTGGGCGTGGAAACACCCCCACCAGGCAGACGGCACGGTCACTTATACAGAACTGAAAGGCGACATCACCATGGACAGCGTGGACTTTGGCTATGTGCCGGAGAAGACGGTGCTTCACGATGTGACCCTCTATGCCCATCCCGGTCAGAAACTGGCGTGTGTAGGCGCTACCGGCGCAGGCAAAACCACCATTACGAACCTTATTAACCGTTTCTACGATATTGCAGACGGCAAGATCCGTTACGACGGTATCAACATCAATAAAATTTGCAAAGCCGATCTGCGCCGCTCTCTGGGCATGGTGCTGCAGGATACCAACTTGTTCACCGGCACGGTGATGGAGAACATCCGCTATGGTAATTTGACGGCCACCGATGAAGAATGTATCCATGCGGCGATGCTGGCAAATGCCCACGATTTCATCACCCGTTTACCCCAGGGTTACGATACGATGCTCACCGGCAACGGCGCAAGCCTCTCCCAGGGACAGCGACAACTGATCGCCATTGCCCGAGCGGCGGTGGCGGATCCCCCGGTGATGATTTTGGATGAAGCCACATCTTCCATCGATACCCGCACTGAGGCTTTGGTGCAGAAGGGTATGGATGCCCTGATGAAGGGAAGAACTACCTTTGTAATCGCCCACCGGCTCAGCACCGTAAGAAACTCCGATTGCATTATGGTTCTGGATCAAGGCAGGATCATCGAGCGGGGTTCTCACGAAGACCTGATTGCCGAAAAAGGCACGTACTATCGCCTCTACACCGGCGCGTTTGAGTTAGAATAAATAAAGAAAGAGCAGATGCTTTTGCGTCTGCTCTTTTTTTGGGGCAGCGGATCTTTTTCTTCATTCGTGCGTTATTTTGGTGTCCATATACACAAAGTATGATGGACACCAAAAACCTTCGCCTGAAGAAAAATCTCTCGCTGCGCAAAAAGTTTAAATTAGGACATATTGTCCAAAATGTCAATAGGACGATATGTCCTGCACTATTCTAATGAGGGTGATGCAAAATGAAACTGCGGATTCGAGATTTGCGGGAAGATAATGACCGCACACAGAAACAGATAGCAGAGTATTTAATGTGCGACCAATCGCTGTATTCTAAATATGAGAGAGAAGAACGACCCCTTCCTCTGGAATATGCAGACCGCCTGGCAGACTACTACAAAGTCAGTGTGGACTATTTATTGGGACGGACAAATATTAAAACGCCTTACACAAAAAAGTGATTTACAATGGCAGTGGAAAAAAGAGCAGATGCGGTTGCATCTGCTCTTTTTTGGGGGCAGCGGATCTTTTTCTCCAGTCGGGCGTTATTTTGGTGTCCATATACACAAAGACAATTGATAATTGAAAGTTGACAATGGATAATTGTCAATTGTTGATCAAAATAAAAAGCACGCAGATTTCTCTGCGTGCTTTTTGTTTCAGATCTCTTTGTACATAGCAGCGGCGTCGTCCTTGCGGACATTGTCTGCCACCTGCAGCACTTCCACCGCCAGGGTTCTTGCGCCCATAGCGATCTCGCTCCGGTCGCCTGTCTTGACCTCGTAACTGGCCTTGACCACACGGCCGTTCACACTGATGCGGCCATTGTCGCAGGCTTCATTGGCTACCGTCCGACGTTTGATCAGCCGGGAGACCTTCAGATACTTGTCAAGTCGCATAAGGTTTCATTACTTCGCGACGACGTCCTTCAGAGCCTTAGCAGCCTTGAAAGCGGGCAGACGGGTAGCGGGGATCTGGATTGCTTCCTTGGTACGGGGGTTGCGGCCAACGCGTGCTTCGCGAGCCTTGACTTCGAAGATACCGAAACCGGAAACCTGAACCTTCTCGCCCTTAACCAGGCTAGCGGCGATGGTGTCGACGGTTGCGTTGATGACGCGCTCTGCGTCCTTCTTGGTGATGCCGGCCTTCTCAGCAACAGCAGCAATGAGTTCGGTCTTGTTCATAAATAAGTTCCTCTTTTCTTTTTTATTAAATGCAATTTTACAGTATCACATGTTTGGGTAAATTGCAAGTATTTTTCCTAAATTTCTATACTTTTTTGAAGAAAAGTTTACAAATGAAGGATTTTTGCGATAGTTTCGCCCTTGGGAAGAAGTTGACAATCTTCCTTTGTAATGGACTTGAAAAGTACAACACAAAGGAAATATACTGCTGCGCCAACGGCTATGGGAACGCCGCACAGCAGCACCCGGCTGCCTTCTGCGCCCAAGATGTTTTCCAGCAGGTGGTAAGCGCCGTAGACCACGACACCCATAATTGCTGCCGGCAAGATGGGGCGGAGCAGGTTTTTGACAAGATTCGGCTTTTGGGAGATGCATTTTCTTGCAGCGACCAGATTCAAAATGGCGATGCACAGATAGCAGGCGGCTGCGCCAATAGGCGCGCCCAGAATACCGATATTGGGGTTGCCTACCAAAATATACACCACAGCCAGGCGGGCGCCGCCGCAAAGGAGCATATTGATCACCGGCACATAGGCATAGCCGTGGGACTGGAGCAGCGCGTTGGTAAACTGGATAATGCCGTAAAGGAAAATGCTTACGCCCAAAATGGACAGCAGATTGCCCGCAAGCGCCAGTTCTTCACCCTGGAAGCCGAACAGAAGGCCCATAACCGGCCGCGCCATAATGGCAAGACCTACAGCGCAGGGCAGAGAAAGCAGTCCCGTGATCCGGGCAGCAGATTCCTCGGTGTCCCGGACAGCCGTATCCTGGCAAAGGGTCAGCCGTTCGGTAATGGCGGGGATGATGCTGATGGTAATGGGCACGATGAATGCGCAGGGCATATTGAACACAGTATACGCTGTGTCATAAATACCTTTTAATTGGTCAGCCGCCAACTGGGCGTCCACGCCATTGCCAAGGAGATGGCCCATATACTGATTGGAGCCGATGAGATACACCAGCCGATCCATATAAAGACCCGCTTCCACGGTGGACAGCGCCTGCAGACCGGCAGAACCCACGGTGATGGGAAAGGCGATGACCAGAAGATCCCAAATGGTTTTACCCACAGAGTAGGCTTCGCCACGGGTGGGCAGATCCCGGTAGGCTCTGCCCAGTTTTGTCCGCAAATAGATGGCGGACACCAGACAACTGACGGTTACGCCCATAATCGCGCCGCCGGCAGCCAAAGAGACATCCTGGGTAAAACGCATAATGGCAAAGGCAGCGGCAAGACCGACCACCAGTTTAAAAAGCGCCTCCAGCATCTGGCTGTTGGAGGTGGGGCGCATATTGCCCTGACCCTGGAAGAAACCACGATAGGTGGACACAAAGCCCATAAGCAGTACGCAAGGGCCTAAGCAGAAGATGGCAAACCAGGCGTCCGGCTGCCGCAAAAGCGATGCCAAAGGACGGCTGAAGACCATCATAACCACCGTGCCCACAATGCCCAACCCCAGGAAGAACGCCCGGGAAACGCTGTAGACCCGCCGCACCTGGGCGTAGTTGCCCACAGAGTCGGCCTGGCTGATCATTCGGCTCATAGCAACGGGCAGACCGGCGGTGGAGATCAAAAGCAGTATGGAATAAATATTATAGGCTGTGGTGAAATAGCCGTAGCCTGCGGCGCCGATGGTGTTTTGCAGCGGGATTTTATAAAACGCGCCGATGAGTTTGACCACGGCGGTGGCAATGGCAAGCAGCGCAGCGCCGTGGAGGAAATTTTGCTTTTTTCCGGAATCAGACATGGCTTACTCCTTTTCAAACAGACGGGGAATGGCATAAGAAGTCAGTTCTTCCACCACATTTTTCAAATCGATAGTGGGGAATTGACCGTTTTGGTAAAGGATCTTGCCCCGGACCATGGTCAGGGCGACATCGCCGCCTTTGGCAGAAAATACAAGACCGCTGAGGACGTTGTGGCAGGGCATCAAATGGGGCGCAGAGAAATCGATCAGCGCCAGGTCGGCGTCGAGACCCACTTTCAGCATACCGCATTCTTCACCACGACCTTGGGCTCTTGCGCCGCAGGTGGTTGCCATCATCAGCGCGGCAGGAGCGGGAAGGGCGGCGGCATTTTGCGCCTTTGCCCGCGCTTCCAGGCTGACGCCACGCATCACTTCAAACAAGTCTAAATTGCCGCTTTCCACAGCGCCGCCGGTACCCAAGCAAACATTCATACCGGCTTTGACACAATCGGTCACCGGGGTGGAGGGGATGCCCAGTTTGGCGCAAGATAACGGCATTGCTACGGCGGATGCGTTTTTCTTGCCTAAGAGTTTTTGCTCCTCTTCTGAAAGGGCGGCGCAGCCGGCAGCGGTGACAGGTACATTGAAAATACCGTGGCAGTTCAGCAGTTCCGCAGGACCGAGACCGGTACGGTCAGCGCAACTTTCTGCCTCTTCTTTGGTCTGTGCAAGGTGAAGTTGCATTCCCAAACCTTTTTCTGCGGCGTAGGCGGCAAGTCCTTCCCACAGTAAGTGGTTGCTGGTGTATTCGGCATAGAGACCCGCGTCGATGCGGATGCGGTTTTCGTCATAGCCGTGCCATTTGTCTGCCACACGGCACAGTTCCCGGCACTGTTCGTCGGTTTCGAAGTCGAAGTCTTCGCTCTGATCAATAAACCGATAGGAAGACAGCGCCAAATTGGCTTTGATGCCGCTTTCTGCCACAGCCTCGGTGGTGGCATTGGGATAGTAGTAAAGATCAGACACAGAGGTAACGCCAAAGCGCAGACACTCGGCAATGCCCAGCAGGGCGGATGCCTTGGCGCAGCGGCTGTCCATCTTGTCTTCCCGCATCAACTGCTGTTCCAGCGCCTCTGCCCGGCTCAAGTCGTCCAGAAAGGAACGGAGCACCGTGGTGGCAAGATGGGTGTGGCAGTTCACAAGACCGGGAATGGCAACCATACCGGTGCCGTCGATAATGGTCTTGGGCTGCTCCTTGGGTGGCTCTTTGCCTATATATGTTATTTTACCGCCGTCAATGGCAAGATATGCTCCGAAGAGAATATCCATTTTTTCATTCATCGTCACCACGGTGGTATTGGAAATCAAAGTATCCATAAAAACGATCCTTTCAAAGGAGTTGGAACAGTTCTCTCTTTTGCTGCAGGACGCTGTCTAACTGTTCGATATACTGTTCCGGGAATTTGGGGTTGTGGAATCGCTGCAGCGAGCCGTCGGGGAGGTTGACTTTGTTCATACCGCCGCCACCTAAGGACAAAATGGTATGCAGTTCTTCCATCATATAGATGTTGTAAAGGCAGTCTGCGCCTTTTTTGCTCCAGCCTACATTTTCAAAACTGCCGGACATATATTTTTGCCGGTAAAGGTAGTAAGGCTTGTAACCGAGGTCATACAGACGGCGGTTGGCAAAGTCCACCATTTGGGTGACTTCTTCCAAACCGGGCAAATTTTTGGGGTTTTCAAATAAGTCTGCGCCTTTTTTTAAGGCAAGGGTGTGGACGGTAATATTGGCGGGGTCTAAAGACGCAACGGTCTCCAAACTCCGGCAGAAACCCTCATAACTATCCATAGGCAAACCGGCGATCAAGTCCATATTGATGGCGGTAAACCCGGCGGAAACAGCCTGGTCATAAGCCCGCAAAACATCTTCTGCGCTGTGGGGTCTGCCGCTTGCCCGGAGAACCGGGTCTTCCATAGTTTGGGGATTGATGCTCATTCGGTCAGCGCCGTGGGCGCGGATGGTTTTCAGCTTTTCCAATGTCAGGGTGTCCGGGCGACCCCCTTCCACGGTAAATTCCAGACACCTGCCCATATCAAAAGAACCGGAAATGCTGTCTAAAAGCATTGCCATCTGATCTGCCGACAAGGTGGTGGGCGTGCCGCCGCCGATGTAAACGCTGCGAATGGTCTTGCCCGATTCTTTCAGCAATTTACCGGTCAGCGCCAGTTCTTTATACAGCGCTTCCAAGTAGGGGTCCAACAGTTCTGTCCGTTTGCCAATGCTGCGGCTGACAAAACTGCAGTATGCGCACCGGGTGGGGCAGAAGGGGATGCCCACATAAAGGGAAACATCATTTTTATCCAGTTTTTTCCAAGCGTCAACGGTAGACAAAGAGCAGTCGATGGCAAGTTGCCGCCGTTGAGGCGTGACATAGTACACATCTTTCAGCAGCCGGTCGGCGCTTTGCTGCGTGCCGCCTTCCAAAAGATGTTTTGTGGTGATCTTGGTGGGACGGACGCCTGCCAATGCGCCCCAGGCGGGGGTAGCGGGCAGGTGGGGCAGCGCGGCGGCGTAGTAACTCTGCTGCAAAATGCGCCGACGCAGACGCACCGTTTCCCGGGAAGTCTGCAATTTGCGTACTGCCCGGGTGGTTTTTTCTCCAACAGTGATCCGGGTCACGGCGGTGAGCCATTTTTCGCCCCGGAAAAGGGCGCTTACCGCCCGTCCTTCTTCCCGGGTGGAAAACAGCGCCATTTGTAATTGTTCCACCGCATAGCGGTCATCGTGTCCCAGAAGTGTTAGTTGCATAAATGTTATCCTATGTTAGGGTTGTAGTTTCGTTCTTGTTCCATGGTCGTGGACTCCCCGTGGCCGGGGTAGACTTTGTAATCTCCGGGCATAGATGCCAGTTTTTTTAAGGACTGATACATCTGCGTCCAACTGCCACCGGGAAAATCCGTTCTGCCGCAGGAGCAAGCGAACAGCGTATCGCCGGAGAGCAGAACATCCTGGTGCAGCAGGCATACAGAGCCGGGGGTATGCCCCGGGGTATGGATGACCTGCAGGGTGATGCCCGCTTCTTCCACAACGCCGGTATAAAGATCGGTGTAGTAAAGGGGTCCGTTGGTCATTTCTTCCGGTTGGGACAGTTCCTTTTCGTGGATATAGACCCGGCAACCGGTTTCCGCAGCCAGATCTTTTACCGCGCCCACATGGTCAAAGTGTCCGTGGGTGAGCAAAATGGCAGAAAGGGAAAGTCCCAGCATCCGGATGGCAGAGAGGATCTGCTGAGGCTGATACCCGGGATCCACCACGATACAATCCTGCCGTCCCCGCTGCCAAAGGATATAGCAGTTGGTCTGATAGGCGCCCAGGGCCATGATTTTCATATTCATCGTCTGGGTGCCTCCATCAGTTGGGCGGTGTCCAGGATCAAGGTGACAGGGCCGTCATTAACGGAACTGACTTTCATATCCGCGCCAAACTGACCGTGCTGAGGCGGATAACCAAGATCAGCGCAGTCAGACAAAAACTGCTCATAGAGGCGGTTGCCCAGATCCGGACCTGCGGCATCGGTGAAACTGGGGCGGCGGCCTTTGCGGCAGTTACCATAGAGGGTGAACTGGCTTACCACCAGCACTTCGCCCCCTACATCGGAAAGCCCCAGATTCATTTTGCCGTTTTCATCCTCAAAAACCCGCAGACCCAATGCCTTCTCGGCAAGATAGCGGCACTCTTTTTCCGTATCCTCCGGGCCAACGCCCAGCAGGATCAGAAAGCCTTTGCCAATGCTGCCTACAACCGCGCCGTCAATGGCAACGGAGGCAGAGGTCACTCTTGTTAATACAGCGCGCATAAGCGTGCTCCTTTCAGTTTTGTCCCCGGCGGGAGCCGATCACATCCCGGATGTTCAGCAGCCGGTTGCGGACGCCTTCCAGTTCTGCTACGTTTCGCACTTCGAAACGGACGGTGAAGATACTGTGGCCGTCGGGCATATCTTTGCCGGAGAGTTCCTTTACCCGGATATGGGCGGTGGTCATAGCCGTTGCTACATCCAAAAGCAATCCGTCACGGGTAATACAATCCAGTTCCAATGTGGTGTCAAAGGGCTGCTCGTCCAGGTTTGCCCAACTGACTTTCACCCAGCGGGCAGCCTGCACAGGCACATCCCGGTTGGCAGTGTTGGGGCAGTCGCACCGGTGGACGGACACGCCAAAACCTTTGGTAATAAAACCGATAATATCGTCGCCGGGCACGGGGGCGCAGCACTTGGCAAACTTGATCATACAAGAATCGATGTCCTCTACGATCACGCCGTTTACCGCGTGGCGGTTTTTCTTGGCAGTCTCGTTTTCCGGGGTCAGGCGCAGAGGTCCGGTCTTGGCTTTTTCTGCCTGCTGCTGACGCAGCGCCCGATTGATGTCGTCCCGGATGCGACCTACAGCCTTTACAGCGGTAAGACCGCCGTAGCCGATGGCGGCGTACATATCTTCCCAAGTGTCAAAGGAGAGTTTTTTCAGCAATTGGGGCGACAGTTCCGGTTCAACGGTAAGGGACAAAGGCAGACCGATCCGCTTCATTTCGTTTTCGAAAGAGGAGCGACCGTGGGCGACATTTTCTTCCCGCCGTTCTTTCTTAAACCACTGCTTGATCTTGGTTCGCGCCTGGTTGGACTGGCAGATCACCAGCCAGTCACGGCTGGGTCCCTTGGCGGACTTGGAAGTAAGGATCTCCACAATGTCGCCGTTTTCCAGAGGAGTATCGATACCCACGATCCGGTTGTTGACTTTGGCGCCCACCAGGGCGTTGCCAACGCCGGAGTGGATGGCATAAGCAAAGTCAATGGGGGTAGAGCCGGCGGGGAGGGATACGATCTTGCCTTTGGGAGTAAACACGAAGACCTCGTCGTCGAACATATCGATCTTCAGAGAGTTCACATAGTCTTCTGCGTCGGTATCCTGCTGGCTCTCCAACAGACGGCGCACCCACTCAAAGTCCTTTTCGTTGCCGTCGCCGGCGCCTTGCTTGTATTTCCAGTGGGCTGCAATACCGTATTCCGCCGTTTCGTGCATCTGCCAGGTGCGGATCTGTACCTCAAAGGGGATGCCCTGGGTGCCGATAACGGTGGTGTGCAGACTCTGGTACATATTGGGCTTGGGGGTGGAGATATAATCCTTAAACCGACCAGGAACCAGATTGAACAGATCGTGGATATGACCCAGCACGTTATAGCAGTCGGGAATGGTGTCCACGATCACCCGGAAGGCGTAAATATCATACAGTTCGTCCAGAGTTTTGCCCTGGAGGTTCATCTTCCGGTAGATGGAGTAAACGTGCTTGATACGGCCGTAAGTGGTGTTATGGATGCCCATATCCAGCAGACGCGCCCGGATCTTATCCTGGATGGTGTGCATAAATGCCTCGTCCTGTTCCCGGTGCGCCAGTAAGTAGTTGGTGATGTTTTCGTAAGCCACCGGATCCAAATACCGCAGGGAAATATCTTCCAGTTCCCATTTGATCTTTTGCATACCGAGACGGTGTGCCAAAGGCGCGTAAACGTCCATGGTTTCCCGGCATTTGATGATCTGCTTTTCCGGAGACTGATACTGCATTGTGCGCATATTGTGCAGCCGGTCGGCGATCTTGATCAGCACTACCCGGATGTCCTTGGACATAGCCATAAACATCTTGCGCAGGTTCTCCATCTGCTGTTCTTCGCTGCTGGAGAAATTGGCGCGGGTCAGTTTGGTAACGCCTTCCACCAGTTCGGCGGTGGTGTTGCCAAACCGCTTGGCGATGTCGTCGTGGGAGGCGTCGGTGTCTTCAATGCAATCGTGGAGCAGCGCGCCCAAAATCGCATCCCGATCCAGACCCATTTCCGCAACGATCTGGGCGACCGCCAGGGGATGGATGATATAAGGAGAGCCGTCTTTGCGCTTTTGCTCTTTGTGCTTATCCTGGGCGTATTCCACCGCGGCGTCGATCAGTTTCATATCCGCGTCGGGCATACACCGGCGTAAAGCGGCTACAAAGGAATCATAATGTTCAGAGAAGGTTTCCATATTTTCTCAACTCTCTTTCACAGCCATAAGATGCTGCATAGTCCGGCTTTGGTTCAGATCCGCCTTTTCCTGCCGGGGGAGCAGGCGAATGGTTAAGTACTTATGTTGCCGGTGGGTCTCGATGAGGTCCACATCCCGAAAAACATCCAGACAGACCAGCAGTTTTTCAAGACTCAAAGGGGTGTCCGACCAGCGGACGATCTTTCTGCACAGGCAGATAGGAACTTCCCGGATGGTATCGGCGCAATGGTTCGCCAAATATCGCCACACCATACCCAAAGTGGCCCGGTCAGGCAAAAGGGCAGCAGCCATTGCAGAGGTCAGCGTTCCGGCGCGCATAGCCAGATAGTTGCTGCTTTCCGGGCTGCAGGGGACGTTGCAACTGGGGCGGATGTCCAAAATATTCATCTGCACCAACCGTTCACCCCGGAAATCGTTGATCTGGGGGTGGAATGCTACATCCACCGTATCTCCCTGGGCGATAAAGGCAGCCTCCGGGGTGGTGGAGAAGTAAATGGCGTTCATACTGTGCCGACCCCGGCGCAGACGCAGACGGGTGTGCCGTCCGTTGCCAACGGGGATGATCCGCTCGATCTGCAGATGCTCCATCACCAGCGTGGGCTTGGGACAGCCGTTGCCGCAAGGCTCCAAGGCATCCAAAGAGTCGATGTTGTGCACAGTGAGCATATCCGGTTCAATGGCGCAGTCCGCATCCAGGGCGGTTCGGAGCGTATCTTTTGTGTAATACTCCCGGGCAAGGGCGCAGATGGATTCCCGGAAAGCAGAGATCTGCTCCCGGTGGATGGTGAAACCTGCAGCCAATTCGTGGCCGCCGTAACTTTCCAACAGCGGGGACAATTGGTTCAAAGCGGCAAACAGATTAAAACCGCCGTAACTGCGGGAACTGGCCTTTCCGTGTTCCCCGTCCAAACAGATCAGAAAAGCGGGGCAGCAGTATTCCTCTGCGATCCGGCTGGCAACGATACCCACAACGCCCTGGTGCCAACTTTCGTCAGCCAGTACGATGGCTTCGGGGGGTCTGCCCTCCGGGAGCATCTCCACTGCCTGGCGGTAGATCTCCTGCTCCACTTCTTGTCGCTGGCGGTTTAAGTCGCAAAGGGCTTTGGCGCAGGCATCTGCCCGCTCTGTGTCCCGGGTGAGGAAAAGTTCGATGGCAATATTGATCTGCCCCATTCTGCCAGCGGCATTGATCCGGGGGGCGAGGACATAGCCGACGCTGGCGGCGTTTAAGGTGCACTGGTCGCAGTTGCTGTATTGCATCAGCGCAGCAAGACCGGGGCGGGTGGTCTTCCGCAAAGACTGAAGACCCCGGGAAACGAACACCCGGTTTTCTCCCTGGAGGGGCATAACGTCCGCAATGGTGCCGAGGCAAACCATATCGGCATAACTGTTCAGCACTTCTTCCTGACTGCCGCACAGCGCCGCCGCCAGTTTAAAAGCGATACCGACACCGGAAAGACCGGTGTGGGGATAGCCGCCATCGGGGCGATGGGGGTCTACCACAGCCACGGCATCGGGCAACTGTTCTTTACACTCGTGATGGTCGGTGATCACCAGATCCATACCCAACTGTTTGCACAGTTTCGCCTCTTCCAAAGCGGTGATACCACAGTCTACCGTGACGATAAGTTTGACCCCTTCCGCAGCCAATTGCCGCAGGGCGATGGGGTTTAAGCCGTAGCCTTCTTCCAGGCGGCCGGGGATATAGGGGACGCAGTCACAGCCGTGGCTGCGGAGAAAATCTGTCAGCAGACAGGTGGCGGTGATACCGTCCACATCATAGTCGCCAAACACGGCGATCTTCTCTCCCTGGGTCATAGCCAGACCCACGCGGGTGGCGGCATCCACCATATCGGTCATCAAATAAGGGTCGGGCATCGGCGCGGAGCAATCCAAATAGCGGTGCGCCTGGTCCGGGCTGCAGATGCCCCGGGATGCCAGGATCATCGATGTCAGCGGTGAAAAACCGTTCTGCGCCAGGGCGTTTACCCCGTCAGCCGGCGGTTTTGCCACATTCCAAATTCCATACTTCAAGACATAACACTTCCATTATAACTTTTTCTGTCTATTATATCAAAAAAAGTATATATACACAATAGGAAGTTGAAAAAATGTTGTAATTTATCCTGGACTTTGTCGGAAAAAAGCCGCTGCTGCAGTGGCAAGGATCGGCGCAAGGATCATACCGGGAATGCCCCAAAGACGAAATCCCAGATATAAACACAAAAGGGTCACCAGAGGATCCAGCCCTAAATGCTTGCCCACCAGCCGTGGCTCCAATGCGGTGCGGGTCACCAACGCCACGGCGTAAATCGCCAAAAGACCGATAGCGCGAAGTTGTTGCTGCTGCAAAAGACAAACAAGTGCCCAGGGAACAAGCACCGTGCCCGTGCCCAATATGGGCACAGCATCCACCACCGCCACCAACGCAGCGATGCCCAAAGCGTAGGGGATCTTCAAAAGAAAAAAGCCGATACCCACCAGCACAAATGTCACAAAAGAGAGTTTTGCCTGGGCTTTCAGCCAACCCCACAGAGCGGCGCGGCAGCGCTTTAACCCGGGCAAATAGCGGCCAAGGGGCGTTTCCGGCAGGCGCGTTTTAAGATATTGCTTTATCTGGGGCAGTCTGGCAGAGAGCATAAAAGCAGAAAGCAAAGCGGTGCCAATACCAATTGCGCCGCCGGGCACCCAACTAACCACAGCGGAAAGGGCAGCAGGAACTTTTTGCGTGATCTGCTCTGTCAGCGCAGAGCCGTCGTGGAAAAACCGGTTTACTGCGTTTGTCAAAAGGGGTCTTACTGCCTCCGGCGCCCGGACAGAGAGGGTGGTAAGCGTCCCTTCCAGCGAAGAAAGTCCTTGCTGCACAGCGCTACCCATATCCGGCAGTTTTCCTGCCAGTATCATCAGTTCCTTCCAAAGCAGCGCGCATAGCAGCGTCAATATGCCGCACAGCAGGATCAGGGTCAAACTCACGCCGATCCCCGTTGCCAGATTGCGCTTCATGCGAAACTTGTTTTGGGAGAGGGTCACAAAAGGCTCTGCCGCCAAAGCGATCAGCAGACCTGCACCAAAGGGCAGCAGCACAGGCAAAAGATAGGGAACAGCCACCCACAAAATCCCGGCAGCAAGGAGCAAAAGCAGTATTTTTTCCACAGAACCCATTACACGAAGCCTCCCATTTTACCCCAGGCGAGGTATTGCATTTTTTTAAATATATGATAAAATGAGTTTAGAGAACCCTTGAAATTTGGTGATTTTCACAAACACAAGGAGGTTATGGATATGGCGAACGAACCCAAGTATTACATCGTGGAAGCCGAGGCGTTGCCGGAAGTGTTCCAAAAGGTGGCAGAGGCAAAACGCCTGTTATCCACCGGCGAAGCCAATACGGTGAACGAGGCGACCAAAATGGCGGATATCAGCCGCAGCGCCTTTTATAAATACCGGGATGCGATCTTGCCTTTCCAGAATATGATGACCGGACGGATCATCACATTCCAATTTCTGCTTAGTGACCAACCGGGCGTTCTTTCCAACATTCTGAATTATTTGGCAGAAACGAAGGTCAATATTCTGACCATCAATTCCATTATTCCTACCAACAGTTGCGCGCTGCTTACCATCTCCGCGGAGACACAAAATCTGACGGTCTCTTTGGAGGCGCTGCTGCAGAGGTTGGAAGAGATCCCCTATGTGATCAAGGCAGAGATTATCGCAGGTTGATAAAAGATATGGGCTGTCCGGGAATTTCCCCGGGCAGCCTTTTTATTGTTGCCAAAATTTGTATCGATCATTCCCGTTAAAAAATTTCCTGCGAAAAATGTCGAAATTGTGCTTGCATTACGGTGAAAAATGGGTTAGTATATGCAATACGGGTTTAAACTGGGGGACTATCCCCATTGAAAGGATAACCGGGATCTGTTTCAGATCCTATAGACATAAAGAAACAGAGGATCGATATGAAAAAGAAATGGCTTAGAGGCATTGCCCTTGCGCTGGCAGTGGTGTCTGTGTTCGGCCTTGTGGGCTGTTCCAAGGATGCCGCATCTGCCGGGGATTTTAGCGGCGAAGCATTGTTTTATACACTGGTAAAGAATGTAACCTATGCAAGTCCCTTGGAGGATGCCGGCGACAGCACCGCACTGTATTTCCCGGAGATGCCGGAAGGCGCGGCGCTGGTGCTTTATAAGGGCAGCGGATATTTCGCCGACGAAGTGGTATGGGTGACCTTGCAAGATAAAGGGGATATGGACACCGCCAAGGCGATGTTCCGGAAACACCTGACCCAGTTGCGGGAACAGTTCCAGAATTATCAGCCTCAGGAAGTGGGAAAGATCGACAAAGCGGTTTTGTGGCATCAGGATACCACGCTGATTTTGTGCATTACAGACGACACCAAAACGGTCCAGTCTATTTTGGAGAATCCGGCAGACTGCACAATGCCGCCCCAAACGGAAACACCTACAACACAGCCGGTGACTACTGTACCGGAAACCACCCAGCAGGAAACAACGGTAGCCCCCACAGAGACCACCCAACAGGAAACCACCGCCCCCACAGAGCCGCCTGCGCCTACCTATGAACTGCCGAAAGATCCTGCCTATCAGGATATGGATCTCACCGCAGTCCACCATTACGGTGACGGTTTTATCCGGGTGGGTGACCGAGCCTTTGAAAACCATGTTTATGTGGGCAGTTCTGCTGCCGCCTATGCCGGACTGATCAACCAGGCGGCGAAGGATATGGGCGCAGGGGTAACGGTTTATGATCTGCTGATTCCCACAGCCATTGGCATTGTGCTGCCGGATGCGGCAGTTCCCAACTATGAAGACTATGTGGATATGGGCGCATCCATCCAAAAGGTGTTTGACCAAATCGATAGCAGCGTAGTCAAGGTAAACTGTTATGAAAACCTCCGGGCGCACAAGGACGAATATCTCTTTTTCCGCACAGACTTCCATTGGAACGGCCCTGCGGCATATTACGCATACGAGTCTTTCTGCCAGGCAAAAGGCGTAACGCCTTACACCCCGGACCAACGGGAAGAATATCAGTTTGACGGCTTTGTGGGCCGTCTTTTTGATGGCGGAGCAAAGAAAGACCCCATTATCGGCGCTGCCACTGATACGGTGTATGCATACGGCCCTAAGTGCAATGTGTCCATGACCATCACCGACGCCGAGGGCAATACATTTTCCTGGCCGGTGATCGTAGATGTGGATGCCTGGGCATCTGACGCCAAATACAGTTGCTTTGCCGGCTCGGATAATCCGTTAACGGTGTTTGAAAACAAGGATGTGACCGATGGTTCTGTATGCGTTGTGGTAAAAGAATCTTTCGGCAACGCCTTGATGCCTTACATTGTAGACCATTATCAAACAGTCTATGAGATCGATTACCGCCATTGGGACGGTAACATCGTGGAGTTCGTTAAGGAAAAGGGCGCCAAAGATGTGATCTTTGCCAATAATATGAGTATGCTCCGCAACGACCTGCTGATCGGCATGCTGGGAGAGGCATTAAGTTAATAGAAAAACGACCTATCAAACGATAGGTCGTTTTTTGTTACAGGTGAATTATACTATCAAGTGCAACACTTGTAAAAAAATAGAAGAAGTTCATACAGATCTCTGGTAGAATAGAGTTACCACACACCAAACCACACAAAGGAGACCTGTATGAACTACCATCATCTTACCATAGAAGAGCGCTGTTGTATACGAAAATTTTATAATGACGGATTAAGTTATCGAAAAATTGCCGAACTAATAGGTCGCAGTCCCAGCACAGTCAGCAGGGAAATCAATCGCAACCGGACATATATGAACATTAAACCAGCCTATTACCCTCATACAGCACAGAAAAAGTACCTTCTGCGTCGTTCCTACTGTCACAGAGGAATGTTTCATTCTCAAGCGGTTATTTCCTACATTGAGGAAAAACTGCTTGCTACATGGTCTCCGGAACAGATCGCCAGTTCACCAGCTCCGGTGCCTGTACCAAGCTGGCGTACGATCTACCGTTGGCTCTATGACAGATATTTGCTCAACGGAAACACAAAAGTATTGCGGTGCAAGGGAAAAACTCACGGTGCAAAGGAAACACGGGGCAAATTCAGTAAAGGAAAGTCCATTCGCAAGCGGGATAAGAGCGTATATCGTCGTGAAGAAGCCGGTCACTGGGAAGTGGATACTGTTGTTAGTGGACAAGGAAAGAGCAAGGCGTGTTTTGCAACCTTTGCAGAGAGAAAAACGCGCTACTACATAGCTGTGAAAATGCCTGACAGAAAGGCTGCAACGATGGCAAAAACAATTATTCAGACATTATCAGAGTTCCCATCGGAACTGGTAAAGACATTGACTTGCGACAGAGGAACGGAGTTTGCTAACTGGGCAGAGATAGAGCAGGCTTTGAACTGCGATGTATACTTTGCAGATCCATATTGCGCTTGGCAGAAAGGTAGCAACGAAAACAGTAACGGTCTGCTCAGAGAGTTCTATCCAAAGGGCAGAAATCTGTCCAGAGTTAGTCCGACTACACTAAAACGAAACCTGGCGTTGATCAACGCCAGGCCTCGTAAGGTTCTTAAATTCGTTTCAGCTCAATATCTTTGGGATCTGGAACTTCAAAAAGTGTTGCACTTAGTTTGACAAATCACTATTAAGAATTGCTTTTCCCCTATGTAATATGATACAATGAAGAAAAGGAAATGAGGTGACACGATGGCAAAACAGATCACCATTAAAGATGTGGCAAAAAAAGCGGGAGTCAGTGTGGCTACCGCCTCCCGGGTGTTGAG
>JAZQBF010000204.1:0-19905 GCA_045545615.1 Faecousia sp. | reverse complement strand
ACAAAAGACAGCAGTTTGTTGGTGACCATTGAAAATCCCGTACTTTGGGATATTGACGATCCCCAACTTTACACCGCCCAAATCACTCTGGACAGCGGCGATAGCCAGACGGTCAAATTTGGTCCGCGGATTTGCGAATTTACCAAAGAGGGATTTTTTCTCAACGGTCGGTACTTAAAACTTAACGGCGTATGTATGCACCACGATCTGGGCGCGTTGGGCGCGGCGGTGAATAAAACTGCCTTGCGGCGGCAGATCGAAATTATGAAGACGATGGGTGTCAATGCCTGGCGTACCAGCCACAATCCCCCTGCGCCGGAACTTCTGGATCTGTGCGATGAGATGGGCATTTTGGTAATGGACGAATTTTTCGATGAGTGGAAAAACCCCAAGATCGCCAATGGCTACTCCAAAGAATTTGATGTCCACGCGCTTACCGATGCTGTGGATATTATTAAGCGGGATCGAAATCATCCTTGCGTGGTCATGTGGAGTGTAGGTAACGAAGTTCGGGAGCAGTGGGAGCCGGATGGCTGGAAAACTGCCCGGACGCTTTATGACCTGGTTCGTAGGACAGACCCTACCAGACCCGTAACCAACGGTCTCAGCGCCTATCCGCAATGCTACGACAACCGTCTTGCTTTCTATACAGACATTGTGGGACTGAATTACAAACCCCATCTGTATGAAAAACTGCTGAAAACATATCCCGAAAAGATGCTTCTTGGCAGTGAGACCGCTTCCTGCATCTCCACCAGAGGTGTTTACCACCTGCCGGCGGAAGTAATCATCGGTTTGAACTGCACAGATGATCTTGCCGTTTCGGACTACGGTTTGGAAGCGCCCCCCTGGGCATACTTTGCGGAGCGGGAACTATGCGCCCAAGTGGACAACCCCCAGGCAATGGGCGAATTTGTGTGGACGGGCTTTGACTATCTGGGCGAGCCTACCCCCTACTACAGCGAATGGCCCTCCCGAAGCAGTTATTTCGGAATCGTGGATATGGCAGGCCTGCCGAAAAACCGGTATTATCTTTATCAATCCGTATGGACCGACACCCCGGTTTTGCACATCTTCCCCCACTGGAACTGGGAAGGCTATGAAGGACAGAATGTTCCTGTTCATATCTACACCAATTTTGACGAAGTGGAACTGTTTATCAATGGCATTTCACAAGGTCGCCGCTCCCACGCAGAGAAACTTACAAATCCTGCAACTGCGGAAGAAGAAAACCGCAATCAGTTAGAGCGATTCCGGCTGATGTGGGATGATACGGTCTATCAGCCCGGTGAAGTGACCGCTGTTGCCTACAAAGACGGCAAAGAGGCTATGCGCAAGACGGTCAAAACCGCCGGTGCGCCCCACAGCATCCGTCTTTCCGCTTACCGGGAGCAGATCTGCGCTGACGGTGAGGATGTAAACTATATCACCGCCGAAATCGTGGACAAAGACGGCAATCTCTGTCCCAAAGCGGACGACCGCATTTTCTTCCGGACAGAGGGTCCTGCGGAAGTTTATGCTACCGATGCCGGTGACCAGCGGGAGACGGAAACATTTTTGCGCAGTGATAAAAAAGGCTTAAGCGGTATGCTGGTAGCGGTGATCCGCGCCACAGAGGCCGCCGGTACAGTAAAAATCATTGCCGAAGCAGCGGGTTTGAAAGCCGCAGAAATCACATTTGATTCCATTTAAAGTTAAAAGACGGTATCAAGGTTGATACCGTCTTTTTTCTTATAAAATTTCCATCAGCGCATCGGCATACTGGGCGCAGGTTGCCTCCGAACCGTCAGGTTTGACACGGACAGGGCAAGTCGCCATTGCCTTTTCCAGCCGTTCTGCTTTATCTGCCCGGCAGATATGCCGCAGGAGCATCGCTGTCGCCTTGAGAATACTCTCCGGGTTGGCGTAGTTACCCATACCGCTTTCGATCAGTCGGGGGGCAGAGCCGTGGATCGCCTCGAACATTGCGTACTTATCGCCAATGTTGGCAGAGCCGGCAGTACCCACACCGCCCTGGATCTGCGCCGCCTCGTCGGTGATAATATCGCCATACAAATTTGGAAGCAACACCACCTGGAATTTGCTGCGGATACTCTTATCGATGAGATTTGCGGTCATAATATCAATGTAGTAATCTTCCACCGTAATGCCGGGATAATCCGCCGCTACTTCGTGAGCGATGGCAGTAAATTTGCCATCAGTCTTTTTCATGATGTTGGCTTTGGTGACGATGGACAGGTGGGTCTTGCCGTTATTTTGGGCGTACTCAAATGCCGCTCTTGCAATACGGCGCGTACCCAAGTCGGTAGTCACCTTAAAGTCCACAGCCCTTCCGGGCAGTTCTACACCCCGGCTGCCTAAAACATACTCGCCCTCGGTATTTTCCCGGTAGAACATCCAATCGATGCCCTCCTCCGGAATGGACACCGGACGGCAGTTTGCATAGAGGTCCAGTTCCCGGCGCATAGTCACATTGGCGCTTTCCATCGTGCCGCCGTGGGGCGTAGTGGTGGGGCCTTTCAAGATCACATCGCAGGTCTTGATTTGGGCAAGGACATCTTCCGGGATAGGCTTTCCCTGGGCAAGGCGGTTTTCGATGGTCAATCCGAAAATCTGCTTGATGACCACCGTTCCTGCAGAAATCTCATCTGCAAGGAGTTTGTTCAAAACCCGGAATGCCTGCTCTGTGATGATCGGACCGATGCCGTCGCCATCAATGACGCCGATAGTCACAACTTTTTTTGTAGAAAAATCTACCTTTTCACTTTCCATATTGGCGATCCGCGCCTGCTGTTCTGTAAGCAGTTTTTCAAAAGCCTCGCAGGCCTCTTTGATATTCATTATTGACCGCCCTCCTTGGTGTAGTTCAGCAGACCGCCGGCAAGGAGAATCGCTCTTTGCCGCTGAGTCAGCGGACACAGTACATTAAATTCTTTACCGGTTGTCCGGTCTGTAACAGACAGTTTACCTGCTTCCATACCGGATACGATATTATGGATCACCAGATCTGCATCCTGCGCCAAAGCATCATAATCCGCAGGGTCTTCAAAGGTCATAGGCAGAATGCCGGCGTTGATCAAATTGGCAACGTGGATCCGGGCAAAACTCTTGGCGATCACACCCCGGACGCCTAAGTACATAGGCACCAGCGCCGCGTGTTCACGGGAAGAACCCTGACCGTAGTTACTGCCACCGACAATAATACCATCCCCTGCAGCCTTGGCTCTTTCCGCAAAAGTCTCATCACAGACCTGGAAGCAGAACTGGGAGAGAAACGGAATATTGGAGCGATAGGGCAGAATTTTTGCGCCGGCAGGCATAATATGGTCGGTGGTGATGTTATCGCCGACTTTTAATACCAACTTTGCTTCCAATGTATCGGTGAACGCCTTGCTCTTGGGGAATTCCTTGATGTTAGGTCCACGAAGGACTTCTGCCTTTGCCGCCGCTTCCGCGGGTACGGGCGCCAGCACAGCAGAATCGTCGATGCGGAAGGCATCGGGCATCGCCACCGGGGTAATGGGATCTAAAGTGGTGGGGTCTGTAATGTAACCGGTGAGCGCCGCGGCAGCGGCAGTTTCCGGCGATACCAAATATACTTGTCCGTCCTTGGTACCACTGCGACCCAAGAAGTTTCGGTTAAAGGTACGCAGACTAACGCCGCCGGAATTGGGAGAAAATCCCATACCGATACAAGGACCGCAGGCGCACTCTAAAAGTCGCGCGCCGCTTGCCAGAATATCTGTCAACGCGCCACACTCGCTAAGCATTGTCAATACTTGCTTAGAACCGGGGGAAACAGAAAGGCTGACGCCGGGGGCAATGGTCTTACCCTTCAAGATCGCCGCTACTTTCAGCATATCCTGCAAGGAGGAGTTGGTGCAAGAACCGATGCAAACCTGGTCTACCTTTGTACCTTTGAGGCTTTCCACACTGACCACATTATCCGGGCTGTGGGGGCAGGCGATCATCGGCTTTAATGCGGACAGATCGATGGGAATGATCCGGTCGTATTGTGCGTCCGGGTCGCTGGCAAGGGGTGTATAATCCTGCTCTCTTCCCTGGGCCTTCAAAAATGCCCGTGTGGTTTCGTCCGAGGGGAAGATAGATGTGGTAGCGCCCAGTTCCGTGCCCATATTGGTGATGGTAGCCCGCTCGGGAACGGTCAAAGTAGCAACCCCCGGACCACCCCATTCGATGATCGCGCCTACGCCGCCCTTAACGGACAAAATGCGAAGCAGTTCCAAACTCACATCCTTGGCTGTGACAAAGGGATTCAGTTTTCCCGTCAGTTCCACTTTGAACATTTTTGGCATTGTGATATAGTATGCGCCGCCGCCCATGGCAACGGCTACATCCAAACCGCCTGCGCCAAAGGCAAGCATACCGATGCCGCCGCCGGTGGGGGTGTGGCTGTCAGAACCGATGAGGGTCTTGCCCGGTTTGCCGAACCGCTCCAAATGGACCTGGTGGCAGATGCCGTTACCGGGACGGGAAAAGTAAACGCCGTGTTTGGCAGCAACGGTCTGTAAGTAACGGTGATCGTCGGCGTTTTCAAAGCCGGATTGCAGGGTATTATGGTCTACATAAGCGACACTCAGTTCCGTTTTTACACGGGGGATGCCCATGGTCTCAAATTCCAAATACGCCATCGTTCCGGTGGCATCCTGGGTCAAAGTCTGATCGATTTTCAAAGAGATCTCACTGCCGGGGGTCATATCTCCGGACACCAAATGGGCGGCGATGATCTTCTGCGCGATGGTCTTACCCATTTTCTTTTAACCTCTCTATCATACTCAATTTCGCTTTTTCAATATGTTTAGCGGTGAGTTCTGCTGCCAGTTCGCCATTTCCTGCGGCAATAGCATCATAGATCGCCCAATGTTCTTCCACAGATTGGGGTTGACGGCTTTGATTTTCCAGAGAGATCTTCCGGAACTGGCGGGTCTTACGCTGCAGCGGGCCTAAAACATCACTGATAACCATTCTGCCGCACAAACGGCAGATAGCATCATGGAAATCCTCATCCTCAACGCGCATACGCTCCGGATCGTTTTTGGTTGCGTAAAACTCCTGGAGTTCCAAAATATGTTTCAGTTCTTCCAGCGCCTCCGGTGAGCGGTTGTTGGCAGCATGGCTGGCAGCCAGCGCCTCGATGCGAATGCGGATGTCCATAATATCCATCACATCCTCGGCAGAAATACCTCTGACCAAAGAGCCTTTACCGGTGTCTTCAATCAACCGCTCTTGCTCCAGACGGCGCAACGCTTCCCGAATAGGGGTGCGGCTGACACCCAAAATTTCTGCCAGTTTCAGTTCTGTTAAGATCTCGCCTCTGGGATACACACCCACAACAATATCATTTTCCAGTTTGGCAAATACCTGGTCTGCCAAAGATTCTGAACGAAATGCCATAATTACTTCTCCTTATCTGATAGGGAATCTGCCGGGCGCAAGGCGTTCCAGCATACATTCCAATTCGTGGTTGGACAGCATCGTCTGTCTACCGTCTTCATATTCCTTATCCACCCATTCTTTCATGGTGATGACCAGCGGATCCCGTTTATCTACCGCCGCTTCGCCGGAAAGGTCATAACTGCTGTTGATCCAGTAGGCAATGCCAGCCAATCCGGAAGTTTTGCCGATCTGCACAGTAGGCGGGCGTTTCAAAAACTTATTGGTGTCAAAAATATTGTAGATCTCCTGATCCTTCATCAAGCCGTCGGCATGGATACCTGCCCGGGTGACATTGAAGTTTCTGCCCACAAAGGGTGTCATATCGGGGATGGTGTATCCCATATCCTTTTGGAAGTACTCAGCGATCTCTGTGATAACTGTGGGGTCCATACCGTCCATAGATCCCCGGAGAGATGCATACTCAAAAACCATAGCCTCCAGGGGGATATTGCCGGTACGCTCACCGATACCCAAAAGCGAACAGTTTACGGCGCAAGCGCCGTAAAGCCAGGCTGTAGAGGCATTGGCGACTGCTTTATAAAAGTCATTATGTCCGTGCCACTCCAGCATCTCGCTGGGAACATCGGAGTAATGTTGCAGACCGTAGATGATACCCGCCACACTTCGGGGCAGTGCCGCTTCGGTATAGGGAACGCCGTAACCCATAGTATCGCAGGCGCGGATCTTCACGGGAATGCCCGCCTCTTTGGAAAGTTGCTGCAATTCGTTTACAAAAGGCACAACAAATCCGTAGAAATCCGCCCGGGTAATATCCTCTAAGTGACACCGGGGCATAATGCCCGCCGCAAAGGCATCTTTTACCGTTGCCAGATAAAAGTCCAACGCCTGCTGCCGGGTCTTGCCCATCTTCTTAAAAATATGGTAGTCAGAACAACTGACCAAAATTCCCGTTTCCCGGATGCCCATATCCTTGACCAGTTTGAAATCATCCTTACTGGCGCGGATCCAGGTGGTGATCTCCGGAAATTTCAAGTCCAGCGCCATACATCTTTCGATGGCTTCCCGGTCCTTTTTGCTGTAGATAAAAAACTCCGTCTGACGGATAATGCCGTAGGGTCCACCCAATTTATTGAGCAGTTTATAAATATTGACGATCTGGTCGGCCGTGTAAGGCTCAACAGATTGCTGTCCGTCCCGGAGGGATGTATCGGTGATCCAAATTTCCTCGGGCATATTCATCGGCACACGGCGATGGTTAAAAGACACTTTGGGCAATTCCCCTTCGGTGTACACATCCCGAATGAGATTCGGCTCGGCAACATCCTGGAGAGAATAGCGGTAAGATTTCTGCTCCAGCAAATTGGTCTTAGTGGAAAGTTCCAGCATAGTTGTTCTCCTTCCTTTTTGCACTGTTGTTCTTTTGTATACAATTATACTTGTTTAGTTGTTTTTTGTCAACAAAAATTCTCCCACAAAGCAGATTTTCGCCGCTTCGTGGGAGATATTGGTTTTTATCCCATCAACATTTGAACAGATTGCACATATTTTTGGTCAAAGGATTTGCACACCATAGGTTTTCAGCCAGCAATTGATCTGCAGCATATAAGCAATGGTTTGGGGTAAGCGCATCAACTGACCGTACCAGGGCCAGGGGTATTCGGATTCCAAAAGACCCTGCAGCGCTTTTTTATTTACAATTTGGAAAATCGGCTCTTCCGGATTCCAAAGCATCTGCTGGAACATATCACTCACCAGTTCCAGATAATGGGGGTCGTAGGTCTTGGGGTATGGGCTTTTCTTTCTATACAGCACCTGGGGTGGCAGCCAGGACGCCATGGCGTGGCGCAGAAGCCCCTTTTCCCTGCCTTGATAATCTTTATATTCCCAGGGAACACCGTAAAGATATTCGGCAATACGGTAATCACAGAAAGGCACACGCACTTCCAATCCGTGATACATACTCATTCTGTCTTTCCGGTCCAATAGGGTTTGCATAAACCAATACTGGTTTAAGTTTACCATCTCTTTCATTCTTCGCTCTGTTGGTGACACACCGGGGAGAACATCGGCACTTTGAACGGTTTGCAAATACCGGTCGTTTACGAAAGACTCCGGCTGCAGTTTCTCTGCAAAATATGGGGCAAGAAAAGATGCACGGTAGGTGGTATTTTGCGCCCAGGGAAAACCCGCCCGATCCCGCACATCCGGATCGCGATACCATGGATAGCCGCCGAATATCTCGTCGGCGCACTCCCCGGAAAGGGCAACTTTTACCTTCTTACGGATATTGCCGCAGAATACTAACAAAGAAAAATCCACATCTGCCATTCCCGGCAGATCTCTTGCACGGGTAGCCTTTTCCAGCGCACCGGTCAAGTCCTCCGGGGTCAACACCGTCCAATGGTGATCGGTTTGGAGGTTATCCTGCATAACCGAAATAAACGCCGTGTCGGAATTTGGCTGAAATTTCCCCGGTGTAAAATATTGATCGTTTTTATCATAGTCAAGGGAAAATGTGCTAAGGCGCTCTCCCCTTTTCTCTGCGGCATCTGCGCACACGGCTGTGATCAGGCTGGAATCCAGTCCACCTGAAAGAAATGTGCCGATAGGCACATCAGAAACCATCTGTCGACGGATGGCATCTGTAACCAAAAAGCGCACCTGCTCGGCTGTCTCCTCAAAAGACTCTCTATGTTCTCTGTCAGTTAGTTTCCAATACCGGCGGCAGTTCCAATTGCCCTTTTCAAACCGTCCGCAACAACCGGGTTCCAACTCCCTGATTCCACGGAATACGCCGCTGCCCGGCGTCCGTCCCGGACCTAACAACAAGATCTCGCCTACTCCCTCTGCGTCCAATTGCGCCTCCACGGTGGGATAGGCAAGAATGGTTTTCAGTTCCGAGGCGAAGAGCAGTCCCCCTTGATGGATCTTATAAAAGAATGGCTTTACGCCCATTTTGTCCCGCGCCGCAAAAAGGCTTTTTCTTTTTGTCTCCCACACAGCAAAAGCAAAAATTCCATTAAAGCGGTGGACACACCCTTCCCCCCACTGGACATAGGCATGAAGCACCACTTCCGTATCCGAATTATCTTTGAATATATGCCCCAACTGCAACAGTTCTGCACGGATCTCCTCGGTGTTATAGAGTTCGCCGTTGTATATCAATATGTATTCTTCGTTTCCTGCTTGCAGGTGCATTGGCTGATGACCACCCTCCGGGTCTATAACCGCAAGGCGTGTATGGAGCAAACAGCAATCTTCCCGATTAAAATACCCTTTTGCATCCGGTCCTCTGGGTGTCATAGTGTCGATCATCTCTCTTATGGTCGTATCTGCTGCAGGCAAACCGATGATACCGGCTATGGCGCACATAAAAACCATCCCCTTTCTATGGATAGTCTATGCACCCGGATCCTTTTGGTGTACAAAAATGCGCGCACTTTTTTCTGGGTTTGCGCATAGCATAATTAGAATCAGAAAGGAGGAGATCTGTCTGGCAGCAACAGGTTACATACAGGTTCGCGCTTACACCAGTTACGCAAGAATTCCCCTGCAGGATGTAGCGGTGACCGTTACCGATGCCTCCGGCGCCGCCATTGCTATGCGTCTTACCAACCGCAGCGGCACGCTGGATACCCCAATTTCCATCTCTGTGCCCGATCTTTCCGCAGGGCAGTCCCCGGATACCGGGGTAATACCCTTTTCCGCAGTAAATATTTATGCCCGGCGGGAAGATTTTGAGGAGATCATCGTGGAAAATCTACAGGTGTTTCCGGACACCGTTACCGATCAGAATTTGGAGATGATACCATTGTCGGAACTTCCCCAATATTGGAATCAGGCGGAAATATTTGATACCCCGCCGCAAAACTTATAAGGAGGGATCTTTATGCCTCCCGTTGTTCCCTATGTACCCCAGAATATCACTGTTCACTTGGGTTCTCCATCTTCCAACGCAGCCAATGTTACCGTACCCTTTATAGACTATGTAAAAAATGTGGCATCCAGCGAAATATATCCCACCTGGGAAGAAAGCGCCCTGCGCGCCAACATTCTCGCCATTGTTTCCTTTGCTCTGAACCGGGTATATACGGAGTTTTACCGCAGCCGGGGTTATGATTTTGAGATCACCAACTCCACGGCATACGACCAATATTTTGTAAACGGCAGAAGTTATTTTGAGAATGTGTCCCGCATTGTAGACGAACTGTTTAACGACTATCTGCGCCGTCCCGGTTTTGTAGAACCCTTGGCAGCCAAGTTTTGCAACGGCACAACTGCCATTTGTGAAGGGCTCAGCCAATGGGGCAGCCAAAATCTTGCCCAGCAAGGTTTGGACGCTAATCAAATTATCCGCAGATATTACGGCGATGTAGAGACGGTGGTGAATGCCCCGGTACGCGGTATTACCACATCTTATCCGGGCACGCCTCTGCGCCGTGGCAGCACCGGACCAAATGTGGTGGTGCTTCAGGTGGCGCTGAACCGCATATCGCAGAATTACCCAGCCATTCCCAAAATTCCGGCTGCTGACGGCATTTTTGGCCCTAAGACAGAGGCGGCAGTACGAAAATTCCAGCAAGTGTTCGGTCTTGCCGTAGACGGCATTGTGGGTAAATCCACTTGGTACGCGGTTGTACGGCTATACACCGCAGTAACACGGCTTTCGGAACTGCGCAGTCAGGGGCAGCGATTTTATAACATCGAGTGGGCGCCCCCCGGCAGCCTGCAACCGGGTGATACCGGGGATAAGGTGCGGCATCTGCAGTATATGCTCTCCGTGCTTTCCGCCTACATCTCCACCATCCCACCGGTAACTGTGGACGGTATTTACGGAAATCAGACCCGCTCTGCCGTATTGGCTGTTCAGCGGCGGTTCAGCCTGCCGGAAACCGGAACGGTAGGCGCCCAGACATGGGACGAAATATACGACCAATATTCCGGCATTGAAAATACCACATTGCGCAGCGGCGAATCATTCCCCAGAGGCGCCCGGCAAGGACAGCGAAACGGCAATGTAAACTATGCAAGGGCAACGACCCAAACCCAATTCCCGGGCAGAGACTTAAGTATCGGCTCCCAAGACCCGGTTTCCCAGGAGGTGGTAAGATGAGACCCCCGGAATCCTTTGTAGAACAGCCGGTTCGGAGTTTGCAGACGATGCTCCGGATTTTGAGCGAAGACGACCGGCGCTTGCCCACAGTTGTGCCCGACGGTATATACGGTCCTACCACGATGCAGGCGGTATCCGCATTTCAGCGGCAAAAGGGATTGCCGGTAACGGGTGTTACCGATGAAGCCACTTGGGATGCCATTGTTGCAGGGTATGAGCCGGCATTGATCCGGGTCGGCAAAGCGGAATCCATCCAGATCGTGATGGATCCGGGCAAGGTGTTCCGTCTTGGGGAGAGCAGCCCGTATATCTATCTGCTGCAAAGTATGCTCACCCAACTTTCCAACGACCACCCCACCGTTGACCGACCGGATCACACCGGCGTTCTGGACGAAAGCACGGCAAAATCCCTATCCGCATTTCAGTTGCTTGCTGACCTGCCTCAAACCGGCGAATTGGATAAAATCACCTGGAAACATCTGGTGCATCAGTTTACTCTCAACGCCCATCACCACGAGGCGCAGCGGAGAAAAACGGAATAAACAAGGCTGTTTACAAAAATTTTCCAACTTTTTTATTAAAATTAACAATTCCTAAGCAAATTAGCCTTGATTCAAATAAAAAATCGGCTATAATAGATAGTATGATTGGTTTGGCAAAGCCTGACCGGAGGAAATAACGATGCCTATAAAAAATTGGAAGAAAGACATTCTCACGATCCCCAATCTTTTAAGTCTGTTTCGTCTTGTGCTGATCCCGGTGTATGTAACCATTTATCTCAACGCCCGGGGAAACGCAGACTATTTTCTGGCTGCTGCCATTTTGGCAGTATCCTGCCTGACAGACTTGATCGACGGAAAGATCGCCAGACATTTTAATATGATCTCTACCCTGGGAAAAATACTGGACCCCCTGGCTGACAAAGCGACCCAGTTTACACTCATCCTTTGTCTTGCCCTTTCCCATCCGGTGCTTTGGTATCTGGTGGCGCTGTTTGTTGTAAAAGAGGGTTTCCAGTTGATCGCAGGCGGTATCAATCTGCGGAAGGGCATTATGCTTAAAGGCGCGTTGATCACCGGCAAGATCTGCACAACGATACTGTTTGTGAGTTTGATCTTGATGGTGCTGATGCCGGATCTTTCAGAAACGGCTATCTTCTGGATCGTAATGGTAGATATCGTATTTATGCTTATTTCCTTTGTGGATTATATTCTAACTTATATGCGTAAAGCCTCCCGTTTCCAGGCGATCGATGCGGAAAACAATGAATGATCAAATTCCCGGAGAAATTTTCTCCGGGAATTTTTTCCGAGTGTCACAGAACCGCCAAACCGTCAAAACAAGTCACCATTATCGGCTGAGTTCCTCAAATTAAGGGAGAATTTTTCTCCGGGAATTTTTGTGTTTTAATCGTTTCAATAAATATTTCACCTGAAGCCCTTGCAAATGGTAAAAAATATAGTATATTGTACCCATAAGAAGATGGGAGGTATCGTATATGGATATCATCATTGAAAACAAATACGCAAAACTGGTCATTGGCGAAAACTGTCTCGCCAAAAGCCTGATTTACAAGGCTACCGGCGAAGAACTTCTTGTTCCCGAAGAGGAAATTGCCCTTTTCAGTGTTTCCCAGGCCCGGCCCCACAACAACGAAGTTAAACTTGCCCATATGAATAAATACACCACCTATCAGGCAGACCGCATCCGTCAGGAAAATGGCAAACTGATCGTTGGTTTTGAAGAAATCCCTTACGAAGCCGTGGTAAGTTTCCGGGTTGCGGATTCCTACATAACTTTTACCCTGGACCGTTTCTTCGTGGGCGAACAAGACTATAACGATGTATATCCCAGTTCCTCTCCTGCTGTTGCATTTCGTCTGCTGCAACTCCCCCTGATGCACAGAGAAAAATTTGGTGAGTGGCTGAATATCGTCAGCGATGCGGAAGTAAGCGCCTGCGTCATCGCCCCCATGGTGGAAACTTTGGTGGATTCCGAAAAGCGGGCAAAATGCCGCATCCTTTACGCCGAAGCAAAGAACGAGATCAAACTTTTTGGCACAACTGCTGCTTTGATGGTTTGTCCCAGCAAAGATTTTCTCGACTGTATGGATGTCTTTGAGCAGGACTTCGATCTGCCCCGGGGCGTTGCCAGCCGCCGGGATGAACGAACCTACCAGTCCATCTTCCGTGTTCCTTTCCTGACACCGGAAAATGCAGATACCTACATCGCTTGCGCCAAAGCCGGTGGTTTCCGGAATATGATGATCTACTACTATTCCATGTTCCGGGAAGAGCCCCCATACAACCACTGCGGTGATTACGATTATCTGGACAGTTATCCCAACGGCGATGAAGATCTAAAAGATATTCTGGAAAAAATCAAGGCTGCAGGCATCAATCCCGGTTTCCACTTCCTGCACACCTTTGCCGGTATCAAAAGCCGCTATGTGACGCCAGTACCGGATCATCGGCTGCTGCTTTCCAAGCATTTTACCCTTGCCCGTCCGATCACAGAATCTGATACGACGATTTATGTAGAGGAAAACCCCGCTGTTTGTCCTACAAACGAAAAATATCGGGTTTTGCGGTTTGGCAAGGAAATGATCGCCTATGAGCGTTTCTCCACCGAAAAGCCCTGGCGTTTTGAGGGCTGCACCCGGGGATTCTATGACACCACCGCCAGCGAAAAAGAGGCCGGTCTGATTGGCGGACTTGTGGACTTTGCCACATCCAATGCCACCGCAATTATGGTAGATCAGGAATCTGACCTGCAGGACGAGATCGCCGACAAGTTGGCGCACATTTACAATTTGGGCTTTACTTTCAACTACTTTGACGGCGCTGAAGGTACAAACCAACCCTTTGCGTATTATATTCCCAAAGCGCAAATGAAAATATATGACAGATTGCACCAAGCGCCGATCTTCAATGAGGGCGCTGCCAAATCTCATTTCAGTTGGCATATCATATCCGGCGGCAATGCCTTTGACTTCTTCCCCAACCCGGTATTTAAAGAAAAACTGGTAGAGTTTCCTTTCCGGGAGGCAAAACAACTGCAGGCAGACCATACCCGGGTAAACTTTGGTTGGTGGAACTACAATCCGGAGATACAGCCGGATATGTACGAATTCGGCACCAGCCGCGCCGCCGCCTGGAACTGCCCCATTACCGTAACCGTTGCCAAAACGGAACTACTGACCCAAAACCCCCGTACTAAAGATAATTTTGAGGTGCTGCGTCGTTGGGAGGATGTTCGGGCAACTAAGTGGCTGACCGAGGAACAAAAAGAAGCCCTACGAGACCCCAAGCAGGAGCATACGCTGCTGATCAACGAGCAGGAGGAATACGAACTTGTCCCCTATGAACAGATCCAATGCGGCGATGATAATGTCAGCGCTTTCTGGTTCCAGCGAAAGGGCAAGTCCTATGTGACCTGCTGGCACAAAACCGGCAAGGGCATCTTGAAATTGCACCTCAATGCCCCCTCTGTTTACGAAACGGATCTGGGTAAAAACGCCGTTTCCTACGCCCCCGGCGCCATCAGCCTGCCGGTGGAAGGTAAACACTATTTCAGCGCCAACATCTCCAAAGAAGAGATGTGCAAAGCCTTTGCCGAGGCTGTCTGCGCTGATTGATACAAGCAAAAGACCCGAATGCAGGTGCATTCGGGTCTTATCTTATTTTTCAAGATAGGCTTTCACTTGTTCGTAGATCTGGCGCATACCGGTTTGATTGGGGTGACCGGACTGTTTTTCGATATTCTTTAAGACGACGGTTTCTACACCGTAGTGGGCGCAGGCATCCAAAACACCCTTTTCGATCTCCGGACGGAACTCTGTATTGACGATCCACAGGATCCTGGTATTGGGTAAAGTCTCTTTGACCCGGTGAAGCAAATAACAAAAAGCGTTCAGGGCGTTATATAGATCCTTTTTCGACCAGTTTCCATACTGCAGGTTTCCCACCGGGGAATTTGCCCAGTTGTCGTTTGTAGCACCGAAAATGATAAAGGTATCGATTTGGTTTTTGGCAAAATACCCATCCCGCGCCATATTGTCAAATCGGGTCACGAAGGAGTTGTAGCAGACATCATCGCCGTTATAGCCTCTGTGGCAGATGGTACTGCCGGACCAACTGTTATTATAGATCAGTTTCGACTCTGTGTTGGAAAACAGTTGATGCCACCAGGTCTGTTCCACAGCATCCACATCGGTGTCCTTCGCCGGATCCAAATTATACCAGCAGGCAAATCCTTCCGGAATACAGTCTAAAAAAGTGGAATAACTGTCACCCAGCAAAAATACGTTTCCTAATTTTATCATATATATCTCCTGTTGCTTATAGTGATTCATCTTTGTAAACGGTGATCAGTGCCTGATCTTTGGAAAACACATAGATAAACCCGTTGTAAACCGCAATGGTGCTGCCACCGTATTTTCTTTGCTTTTTTCTGATTTTTGCCGCTGTTTTTTTCGGCAAGTGTTTTGCCCGTTTTCCGTATCGGTAAGCATCCTTTGCCAGACGCAGCATTTTGCTTTCACTTTTGATGCCCATCCGTTCTTCCATCCGGGCAACAGCATGATCTGTTAATGCCACAGGTTTGTCTTTTCTCCAAAAAAGAAGCAAGATCAAAAAGCAAATAACAAGCAATAAGCCAATCACAATATAATCCGCTATTTTTCTCACCTCCGACAAAAGCCGCGCAGATAAATTCGTTTTTTAATATAACACATACAAACCCATTGTGCAAGAAACAGAAGTGTTTTCCTTCTTGTATTTTTCTGCCGTTCTGCTATAATCACTCTATACATAATTGTTAGGATGTGACAGTATGAAATTGAATCCAATTTTCAGAGATCGTATGGTATTTGCCGCAAACCTGCCCATCCGCATTTATGGAGAGGGTTGTGGCAAAGCAGAGATCACCTTTGCCGGGCAGACAAAAACAGTTGTTTCGGAAGAACCATTCTGGCTTACAGAACTTGCGCCTATGCCCTACGGTGGCCCTTACACTTTGACCGTTTCTTTTGAAACGGAAACGGTAGTGCTGGAAGATATATATGTTGGCGAAGTGTACTTATTTGCCGGTCAGTCCAATATGGAATGGAAACTCCATCAGACGATCACCCCGGAACAGATGTATAAAACCAACAACAAACTGCGGCTTTTCTGCGCGCCCAAAATGGGAACAGAAGCAAAAAACGAACGATTTGATCCTGCAAGCGGTTGGGTAATTGCCGAAAAAGAAAATATTGGCGATTGGTCTGCCATCGGCTATCTTGCAGGAAATGAAATTTCCGAAGTGAAAGATATTGCCGTGGGCGTGGTGTGCGCCTATCAAGGCGCATCCGTCATTGAAAGTTGGGTGCCGGCGGGTACATTCCAAAAATATGGCATTGATATCCCTATAGAGCAAAAATCGGATACCCATCGATATAGTGACGAAAGTTACTGGTGGAACAAAGACGGCGCTCTTTATGATTTTGCTTTGAAATGGGCGATTCCCTTCTCTTTGACCGGTGTTGTATGGTATCAGGGTGAGAGTTGCTCCAGCAAAGCGGAACCGATGATCTACGGCAAAGAACTGGCTATCCTTATCGACCTTTGGCGGAAGGATTTCCGCAGAGAAGACCTGCCTTTCTGTATCATTCAGATCGCGGATTTTGATGAGCGAAACGACGAGTATTGGCGCAAACTCCAGCAGGCGCAGTGGGATATTCAAAATATGCGTCCCTTTGTAAAAACCGTTATTTCCAAAGATGTCTGCGAAACCACTATGATCCATCCGGTGACCAAGCACCTGCTGGCGCACAGAGTTGCGCAGGCGCTGTTGAACCGATAATACCCAAATATGCAAAATCACCCGAATGTCACAGACATTCGGGCGATTCTTTTTAGAGCAACACAATAAACAGCAAATACATCAGCGGTATGGTAGCCACCGCCAGCACGTGGGAGATCATGGTCATAGAAGCGCCGGTTTTGGTATCGCCGCCGTAGGCAGCAGGATATACGATGGTATTCATACCCAAAGGTGTAGCAAAAGCGATCAGCGCCAGTGTCATCACCTGGTCGTCCATATGCAAAAGTTTCAAGATCAGCAGCATAACTGCCGGGATCACCAGCAGCCGCAAAGCCGTTGCGATATAGACTTTTTTATTGGTCAAAAGGGATTTAAAATCATATCCGCCGATGACGACACCTGCCAAGATCATTGCCACGGGACCCATACATTTTCCTGCCTGATCCAATCCGCTGGTAATAAATGCCGGTACATATTGGGTCAAGTCCAGCAAGCCCAAAAGGATACCCAGTATCAGTGCAAGGATCGGGGGCGCAGTTAAGCCCTTTTTTAAGTTTTCAAAGATACCGGCGTTTTGGTCCTTGGGGATCAAAATGTACATACCCCAACTGTAACACATAATATTGATCGACATAGAGAACAGAGAATATAAGTAGAAAAAGTCACTGCCCCATACGCTCAAGGCAAGGAAATTTCCCATAAATCCGAAATTGCCGAAGGTCATGGCATATTTATAAATATTGCGCTGATATGCCAACTGGGAGGATTTCTTATCATTGGGCACAAAAAGTTTGGAAAGGGGATAAGAAAGGGCTATGGCGCAACCGATCAATACAACGCCGTAAAGGATCAACCGGGCGTTGCTTGTAAAAGTCGCCACGGTACACTTGGTCATTTGTGTATACATCGCCAGCGCGGGACAAAATATGTAAGTCTCCAATTTTGCCATCGCCACATCTGCTTTTTCCGGCAGGATCTTCGCTTTTTTCAGCAAAAAGCCCACCAGCATCAGCAAAAACATGGTTCCCATCTGTTCCAGCGTTCGAAAAAATATGTCCATACCATAGCCTTCTTTCTCTGTAATTAAAAGACATTCTACCACAGCAAAAATTCCATTGCAAGCATAAAGAGGGGCATACCGCCCCTCTTTTTTATAGACCTAAGAATCGGCCATAGCGACCCAAAAGTTTTTTTCCAAGAACACAAACGCCAAAACTAATCAGCAATGTTACGACCGCATTCAACGGAAAAATCACAAAATCCGCATAGTATGGAATCTCCCGCAAAAGCAAGTGTACCAATATGTGGCTAAAGAAAACGCCAAAAGATCTGTCTCCTAGATGTTTTAAGAATTTACTACTCCCGATTTTTTCACTATCAATATACTGATAGGCCAGCAATACAGTTACTGTACTTGTCAGTAATGTGGTCAATTTCAACTGAGTGCCACAATCTCTCGATCCCATTGACAAATGCCAATACCCTTCCAGCGTTTCTAAAACAATGGAAATTCCCAATAATATCAGCAAGTTTCTGTAAGAAAGTTTGTTTTGGATGATATGGTTACCCAACAGATAGCCTAAATAGAAATAGGTAAACCAACCAACAAACGATAGTTTCAACACTACATTTAAGATCGTGCTTTGCGGCAGATAACCGGTTATCAGCGGAAGTAAACGCATAACGAGAATCTCAATCGGTGCAATTGAAAAGCCTACATACTTGTATTTCGATCTTGCCAACTTGTCAATCAGCGGGATTAGTAACGTAAATGTACAGTACACGAATATGTAATACATCATCGGTGCAGAATTTCCCACAACCAATGCTTTCACAAAGTTAATCGGAATCGCTGTAAGGGAAGCACGGCTATTATAGCAAGCATAGATCAATGTCCATATTACATAAGGAATTGCCACTTTCCAAATACGTTTCCAGGGATGCCATTTTTCTTTTGTAGAAAGCATTCCGCTTAAAAACAAAAACAACCCAACAGAAAAATTCAAGAAAGGTCTCAAGAAAACACTCGTTAAGCCTGCAGGAATACTATGAATTGCCACAACAGATATCATTGCAATTCCTCTTAAAATTTGAATCTTATAACTCTTTTGTGCACACATAATCCTTGCCTCCTTATTGTTTAATATTCATTATAATACAATTGAGTAACGGTTGCAACATATTGTAAAAAGAGGGGCATACCGCCCCTCTTTTACAAAAATGCCCGCATTTGGACTGCCAGCCGCTCTTCCTGGCTGATGAGTTTTTTACAGATGTCTTTGGACTTCTCATCTGCTGCTGCGTATTGATTTAAATACTTGCTCAAAGATTTGACACCCATATTGCAGCCATCGGTGATCAGGTCTGCAATGGTATGGTCTGATTCATTCATCGTCAGTTTCATATTGGTTTTCATCCAGGACATACTTTTTGCGATGGGGTTCGGCTCTTTCCCCTCATCGTGGTAACTGTTCAACAGTTCCTGCAACTGTTCATCCAGTTCGTCGTGTTCATCTTTGCAGCGGTTAAGGTACTTTTTCAGTTCCTGGCTTTTGGCGTAGGGCATTACATCATCAATGGATTTTACACCCATTTTAATGCCTGCGTCGCACTCCCGGAGCAATTTGATGGTATCTTGTTGGATCATAATATCTACCCCCTTCACAAGGGTAGTATTTCCGTTTTTTATATAATTATTGCAAAAAGGAACCGGTCAAAAACCAGTTTTTCTTTAGATTATTTGATTTTAATACCTTTACTTCTTAAAAAATGAGCAAAGTCTTCCTTATTACCTTTTGTAAATGTATCTTTCCTGAATATATAAATCAAATTTGCTTTTGAACGCAAAAGAATCAAATTTTTCGTTTGTACAACATTTCTAATTTTATCATACTCTAGTTTGTTGACTGCGCCAGTTGATGCTGTATTTTGAATATACTCATTCGTAACAATCGTTTCAACAGAAATTTCTTTGCCATGAACTTCGCTATCACGCTTAACCATTGTGCTTACTTGTTGGAAATAACAAAATAATTGGAATAAGAAGAATAACGGGACAAAAATGAAAACACCCCAATTAAAGGTTTTCTCAAAAATTGAAATTACTATATTGCCTAAGAAGGAGAGTAACAGTAAAGCATAACAAACAATTAACCATTTGCGTTGAAAATAATAATAAGTATAGATTTCTTTCGCTAACAGTTTATTCCTAACATAACTATTTTCAAACAATATTTCCATAAAATCACCGCCTTGGGTTAATTATATCATAAAAGCGGTGAAGGGGCAAGGAATAATGATATATCGCTAACGCGATATGATATACGACTTGCGTCGTATGATATATTTGCGTTGCAAATATGATATAATATCCGTTCCTTCATATGCCAAAGGCATATATCATCCACCGCAGGTGGATATCATATCGAAGATATATCACCCGTTCCGACGAGGAACGGATATCATTGAAAAAGCCTCGTTCTTTCGAACGAGGCTTTTTCATGGAGCTGATGGTCGGAATCGAACCGACAACCTGTTCATTACGAGTGAACTGCTCTGCCATTGAGCCA
>JAZQBF010000203.1:0-2477 GCA_045545615.1 Faecousia sp. | reverse complement strand
TGCTTCTTCAGCAACTGCACCAGCGGGGACAAAACCCTCTTCCACCTTGATTCGAGCCTGATCCAGGACGAATGCCAGGCTGGAAATGGGAGCCAGGAAAGTACCCAGAACGGAAGCCACCAGAGCATTCTTACTGGGCAGTTCGCCGAAGCCGTTCAGTTCAGCAGCGGACAGAACAGTGCCTTCAACAACGCCACCCTTGATGGACAGAGCGATCTTGTTCTTCTTGGCGTACTCGCATACGATACGAGCGGGGGCAATGGGATCGCCGGTGGTGCTGGCCATAGCGGTTGTGCCGTTGAGGACCTCATCGAAGTCGTAGCCGTTTTCCTTGGCTGCGAATCTGGTCAGAGTGTTCTTAACAACGGAGTACTCAACGCCAGCGTCACGGAACTGCTTACGCAGGTCGGCATCCTGAGCAACGGTGATACCCTTGTAGTCAACGAAAACTACGGAAGTAGCCTCCTTGATCTTACCGGACAGAGCCTCAACCACTGCCTTTTTGCTTTCCAGAACCTTTGCGTTAGGCATTTGTGTTTTCACCTCCGAAAAAATAAATGTCTTTCTGCCAGATAGACAGAAAGACACGTAAAAACATTTTCACGCACCTCGGCAGGATTTATGGCGTAAACCACCTGCTGTCTCCGGCAACCTCTATACTATAGCAAAAACCCCTTGAGATGTCAAGGGGTTTTTGAGAAAAATTGCAAATAAATTATGCGTACTTGGTGGTATTGACCTTAACACCGGGGCCCATGGTGGAAACGACGGTGCAGGAACGGATATACTGACCCTTGGCAGCGGCGGGCTTAGCCTTCACAACTGCGTTCATCAGAGTATCCATGTTCTCGGACAACTTCTCAGCGCCGAAGGAAACCTTGCCGATGGGGCAGTGGATGATGTTGGTCTTGTCCAAACGGTACTCGACCTTACCAGCCTTGATCTCCTTAACAGCGTTGCCAACGTTGGGGGTAACAGTACCAGCCTTGGGGGAGGGCATCAAGCCCTTGGGACCCAGAACCTTACCCAGACGGCCAACAACACCCATCATGTCGGGAGAAGCAACGACGACATCAAAGTCGAACCAGTTTTCCTTGGTGATCTTCTCGACCAGTTCCATACCGCCAACATAGTCAGCGCCGGCAGCCTGTGCCTCTTCAACCTTAGCGTCCTTAGCAAAGACCAGAACGCGAGCGGTCTTACCAGTACCGTTGGGCAGAACCACAGCGCCGCGGACCTGCTGGTCAGCGTGACGGGAGTCAACACCCAACTTGATGTGCAGTTCGACAGTCTCGTCGAACTTAGCGGAAGCACCCTTCACAACCAGTTCCAGGGCCTCGCTGGGATCATATTGAACAGAGCGGTCAAACAGTTTTGCGCTCTCCTGATATTTTTTGCCTCTAAACATTAATTAATCCTCCTAATAGTGGTGATGCGGAAAAATCCTCCCACATTTCCGGGTCGATGCCCGGAGCAATTATCAATCGACTACGGTAACGCCCATGGAGCGGCAAGTGCCGGCAACCTGGCTTTCAGCAGCCTCGAGAGTGTTGACATTCAGATCGGGCAATTTGGTCTTGGCGATCTCGGTGATCTGCGCCTTGGTGATAGTGCCGACCTTGGTCTTGTTGGGAACACCGGAACCCTTCTCCAAACCGATGGCTTTCATAACCAGCAGGGGAGTGGGAGGGGTCTTGGTGATGAAGGTGAAGCTGCGGTCCGCGTAGACAGTGATAACTACGGGGATCTTGTAACCTTCCATATTCTGGGTACGAGCGTTGAACTCCTTAATAAAAGCAGCGATGTTAACGCCGTGCTGACCCAGAGCGGGACCTACAGGGGGGGAAGCGGTAGCCTTAGCGGCCTGAATTTGAAGTTTGATAATACCAGTGACTTTCTGTGCCATAATAAGCACCTCCTGAATAAAATGTGGTAATATGCGCTTTGCGCATTTTTTGCGGGGTTTTTAACCCCTCCCACCGTTACGGGCGGAAAACCTGCCCGATGCGTTACTGGGAAATGACCTCAACCTGATCGAGTTCGAACTCAACAGGGGTCTCGCGGCCAAACATAGATACGATCACACTGACGCTGTTCTTGTCCACATCAATGTTTTCCACGACGCCGGTGAAGGAACTAAGAGGACCGTCAAGGATCCGGACAGAGTCGCCAACCACATAGTTGACAACGATCTCCCGTTTCTCAACGCCCATTGCGTACACTTCTTCTTCGGACAGGGGACTCGGCTCATTGCCGTAAGAACCCACGAAGCCGGAAACGCCGCGAATATTGCGGATCACATGCCAGGTGTCATCACTGTAAACCATCTTAACGAATACGTAGCCGGGGTACAACTTGCGGTCGTAAGTTTTGCTTACGCCTGCATCGGTGATCTCCGTAACCGTTTCCATAGGAATGGCGACGGTGATGATCTGCTCTTGCAGTTGACGGCTCTGTACAGTCTTTTCGATGGTGGC
>JAZQBF010000202.1:0-16358 GCA_045545615.1 Faecousia sp. | reverse complement strand
CGGTAAAAAAACAGCCTATCCGCAATAAGGATAAAAAGATCGGTCCCAATGACCCCTGCCCCTGCGGCAGCGGCAAGAAGTATAAAAAGTGCTGCATGCACAAAGAGAGTTGACAATTGACAATGGACAATTGACAATTGCGAGAGCCTATGATTACAACAGTTAAAGTCGGACAATTAGAATATTTGACTGCCGAAGGGATCTCTGCGCCCCATTGCTTTACCACGCGTTTAGGCGGTGTCAGCACCGGTGATCTTGCCAGTCTGAATTTGGGCACACACCGAGGCGATGACCCGGAAAATGTGTTGAAAAACTATGAAATTTTGGGAAACGCCATTGGTTTTGACACGAAGAAGTTGGTGCTAACCAAGCAGACCCACACGGACATCGTCCGGGCGGTTGGCGCTGAAGATTGGGGAACCGGCTTGTTCTCTCCGGAATTTCCGCCCTGCGATGGGCTGGTCACCAATACCCCCGGCACGGCGCTGGTGGTATTCACCGCCGATTGCACCCCTATTTTGCTCCACGATCCGGTCACCGGAGCGGTGGGCGCTGTCCACGCCGGTTGGCGGGGTACGGCGGCAGATATTGCGGGAAAAGCGGTGGCGGCGATGAAAAAGGCATACGGCTGCGATCCCAAAAACATCCACGCCGCCATTGGCCCCAATATCGCCCAATGCTGTTTCCAAACAGACCGGGATGTACCGGATGCCATCCGGCAGACATTGGGTACAGCGGCAGATGATTTAATCGATTTCCGAAGCGGAAAATATTATGTAAACTTAAAAGAAGTCAACGCCCGGCTGCTCCGAAATGCCGGGGTGACAGAAATCGAAATTTCCGACGCCTGCACCGTATGCCAGTGTGACCGGTTTTGGTCTCACCGGGTAACGGGCGCGGCACGAGGCTCCCAAGGAGCGATTATTGTATGTAAGGAGGGATATAGGTGAAAAGACTGCTGGCAGGTATACTTGCATTTGTGTTTTTTGCGCTTTTGCTCACCGGCTGCGCCGGATATAACCAGGACACCTATGTTCCCACCGGCGCCGGTCTTCACTGGGAAGAAGATGAGACCCACCCCACGGTAGAGGCGCAAAAGCCGGAAGATCAGCAGGTTACGCTGACCTATTATTCGGGCGTCACGATGAATCCTTACCAGTGCACCGACTTTACCAACCGGGCGCTGTTTGGTCTTTTGTATCAAAGTTTGTTTGTGGTGGATCGGAATTACCACATCGAGCCCCAACTTTGCGCCCAATACCGGGTGTCTCCGGAAATGGATGTGTACACGTTTTACATTGAAAATGCCACATTCTCCGACGGCACGCCTTTAACTGCCCAGGATGTGGTGGCAAGTTTGCTGGAAGCAAAGGAAAGCGCCATATACAAAGGCCGGCTGACCCATGTGACCGGGATCACTGTCACTGCAGACGGCGCTGTGCAGATCAGTCTGGACACGCCTTATGAAGAACTGCCGCTGCTTTTGGATATTCCCATTTTGAAGGAAAGTCAGTTAAAGAGCGACTATCCTTTGGGCACAGGCCCTTATATGTTTGAAACCGCCACCGGCGGCAAATGGCTTTATCGCCGGATGGACTGGTGGTGCAAGGCGGAAACGCCGGTAACTGCCGCTTCCATCGCCTTGATCGAGGCGGAATCTCCCGCCCAGATCCGAAACGCCTTCGAACTGGAAGGGATGGATCTGGATCTGGTTTGCGCCGATCCCGGCTCAGACCGGTATGTGGATTTCCGCTGTGACTATGAGTTGTGGGATGCGGAAAACGGCATTATGCTCTATCTGGGCTGCAATATGGTAAGCCAGGTCTTCTCTGTGCCGGAAGTCCGGTCAGCGCTGACCTTTGCGGTGGACCGGGAGACTTTGGTAGACACCTATTACCAGGGCTTTGCCCGTGCCACGACCTTGCCGGCATCGCCCCAGTTCCCCTATTATTCCGCCAAGTTGGCGGAGGGCTACACATTCGATTCGGCGAAGTTTACCCAGGCGGTCACCGATGCCGGTGTCCAGGGGTTGCCCGTGATGTTTTTGGTGAACAAAGAGGACACCAAGCGGCTGCGCGTTGCCCGGGATATCGGAAAAATGCTGACGAGTTGCGGTCTGAATGTGCAGATGAAGGAACTGAGCGGCGCCGCATACAAAAAGACGCTGGAAAACCGGGATTACGATCTGTATCTGGGACAGACCAAACTCTCTGCAAATATGGATCTTTCCGCCTTTTTTACCAGCAACGGCACGTTGAGTTACGGCTCTATCAGCGATGTGTCGATGTATGCTTTGTGTCTCCAGGCGCTTGCCAACCACGGCAACTACTACACCCTCCACAAAGAGGTGGCGGACGATGGCCGTATCTGCCCGGTGCTGATGCGCTCTTATGCGGTGTATACCACCCGGGGTCTGTTGCCCGGTCTCGCCCCTGCCCGGGATAATATTTTCTATTACTCCCTGGGACGGACTATGGAAGATGCGCTTATAAAGGAATAATTTGATCCGCACCGGAAAATCGGTGCGGATTATCCTTGCAATGTTATGTTAATTGTGATACAATGACCATGAAATTTTTATAAATGAAAGGACGAGATGTCTATGCGTCGACTGATTCCCTTGTTCCTTGCCCTTTGTTTGCTCTTTGGCGGCTGTAAAAAAGCGCAAGAGCCGGAGACCACCGCAGCAACCACTACCGAACCGACCACTGTGGTCACTACCGAACCCACAACAGAACCCACCACCGAGCCTCCCACCACCGAACCGCCGGTGCTGTATCGCCATCCGTTGAACGGCGAACCCCTGGAGGAGCCTTGGACCGGTCGGGCAACGGCTTACGTGATCAATAACATTGAAGACTGCCTGCCCCAGTACGGCATCAGCAAGGCAGACTTCATTTTCGAACTGGAGACCGAAGGCGGCATCACCCGGCTTTTGGCTGTGTTCACCGAACTGCAGGACGCAGGCACCATCGGACCGGTGCGCAGCGCCCGTACATTCTTCAATAGTATCTCCGCATCTTTGGATGCGCCCCTTGCCCATTGTGGCGGCTCTGTCCGTGGTATTGCCGGCTATCACGATGTTTCCGGCAGCAAGATCTCCGGCTGGGAGCACATGAACGCCCAGACTTATGAAGGCAAGTATTTCTTCCGTGACTACACCCGCTACAACAGCGGCGTGGCATGGGAGCACTGCCTGTTTACCGATGGCGAAAAATCTTTGTCTTTGCTGAACAAGTTGGGCTATGACACGGTAAACGAAGAAGGCACCGACTTTGGCTATGTGTTCTCCGAAGATGCGGCAGTAGACGGCGAAAAGGCAGAGGAAGTCACCGTAAACTTCAAGTACTGGAAGACCACTACTCTCACCTTCAACAGCGAGACCGGCCTTTACGAGGCAGCCCAGTATGGCTATGACCATATTGACGGTCAGAGCGGCGAGACACTGGCATATAAGAATGTGTTTGTGCTCTACACCAACCAGACCGGCAGAAGAGAGGCTTCTTACACCCGTTCTTACTATGACCTGATCGGCTCCGGCAGCGGTCACTACGCCATCGGCGGCAAGATCGTTCCCATCAAGTGGAGCAGAGCAAGTTTGGACGAGCCCTTTGTTTACACCATGGAAGACGGAACACCCGTGACCATGGGTGTGGGCACCACTTATGTGGGCATCGTGGACGATTCCAAAACGGTCACCTACGAATAATTTTCAAGAAAGCACCACCGCCTGCGGTTTCCCCGCAGGCGGTTTTTGTCGGGATACTCCTGTTGCGGTGCCCGACATCTGCCTGCGTCGTCGGTGCTCCTTGGCATCTGTCGACCGCGGTCACTCGCTCAGGTCGCTGCATCCGCCCCCGGCGGCGCTCCCATCGCTCCCCGGCGGGCAATTCGCTACGGACGCAAAGCAAATTTTTCCTTCCAATGTATCCCCCGGTAACGCGCTGCGGAAAAGGTTTGTATTTTTTATGAAATTTTCTATTTCCGGTAGCGCAGCGCATAATTTTATGTTATAATGTCTACAAGTATACCATAATGGAGAGATAGGACTATGTTGGAACTTCTTGCACCGGCTGGGTCAATGGAGGCTCTGCGGGCGGCGGTACAAAACGGCGCTAATGCGGTTTATTTGGGCTGCGGGCAATTCAATGCCCGGCAAAGCGCAAAGAACTTTACCCCCCAGGCGCTGACCGAAGCAATTAAATATTGTCATATCCGCGGCGTTGCGGTGCATCTGACGCTGAACACCCTGGTTTCCGATAAAGAGACCAAGGATGTGGCAGAGTTGATTCGCCACGCAGGGATGAGCGGTGTGGATGCCTTTATCGTGCAGGATCTGGGCGTGATCGGTCTTTGCAAGCAGATCGCGCCCCACGTTCCCATCCACGGCTCTACCCAAATGACCGTCCATTCTTTGCCCGGCGTGCTGATGTGCGCTGCCTGGGGTTTGGACCGGGTGGTTCTCAGCCGGGAACTGAGCCGGGAGGAGATCCGCTATATCTGCAACAGCAGTCCCATTGAGATCGAAGTGTTCGGTCACGGTGCTCTGTGTATGTGCTATTCCGGACAGTGTTATCTTTCTGCCGCCATTGGCGGTCGTTCCGGCAACCGGGGTCGTTGCGCCCAGCCTTGTCGCCAGAGTTACGGTCACGGCCGCTGGCAGAACAAGTACCCGTTGAGCCTGAAAGACAACTGCCTGATCCACTATCTGCAGGATTTAGAGGCTATGGGCGTAGCGTCTGTCAAACTGGAGGGCAGAATGAAGCGACCGGAGTATGTTGCCGCGGTGACCCGCACCTACCGGCAAGCGCTGCAGGGAGGCAATGTGACCCGGCAGATGATGGACACCCTTCACACAGCATTTAACCGTCAGGGATTTACCGACGGCTATTATACCGGCGCCCTGGGACAGGAGATGTTCGGCGTCCGGGAGGACACCCAGGCGGAAGAAGGCTGGATGCGCTCTGTGCGCCAGACCTATGAGGCTGTTGAAAACGACCTGGTTGCCATTTCCTTTGAAATGTCCCTCCGTCCCGACGGCTGCACCCTTACCGTGGTGGACCCTGAGGGCAGAGTTTGCTCTGTGGACGGTCCGGAACCGGAAGTGGCGCGGACAGCGGAACTGACCGCCGATGCGCTGGAGAGCCGTTTGCGCAAGACCGGCGGCACACCGTATCGGTGTGAGCGGGTCACAGTACATATCACCCCGGGGCTGACCCTTTCTGCCGCCGCGGTGAATGCCCTGCGCCGCTCTGTTTTGAATTTACTCACCGCCCAGCGGGCAAGACGGGATGTTCCCCGCCTTGGCAGAGCCCAGCTGGTAACGGTGTTCCCCGGCTACCGGGCGCACCCGGAACTGACCGTCCAGGTCACCACCCGGGAGCAGATCACCGGCAGAGTTTTGAAAATGCAGCCTAAGGTGCTGTATGTACCGCTGCACATATTGGTAGAGGACACAGATTTTTGTCAGCAACTTTTGCGCCGGGTCAACCTTTGTCCGGTGCTGCCCCGCATTGTCCACGATGGAGAGTTGCCCCGGTTAAAAGAACAACTGTTGCTGCTGCGCCGGTTGGGCATCCGGGAAGTGCTGGTGGGCAATTTAGGACTTTTGATCCCCGCCCGGGAGTGCGGTATGCAGGTTCGGGGCGACTTTGGCTTGAATTTGTATAACTCCATGGCGGTGAACGCCGCCCGGGATCTGGAACTGAAATCGGCTGGCTTAAGTTTTGAGATGACGCTGCCCCAGATCCGGGATGTGAGCAAGGCTGTGCCCTGCGAACTGCTGGTTTACGGCAGAATGCCCCTGATGGTCACGGAAAATTGCCTGATCAAAGGCAAAACCGGCAAATGCACCTGCACCCAGGGACCCACCAAACTGACAGACAAGACCGGCGCAGATTTCCCGGTGATCAAAGACGGCGACAGTTGCCGCAGCATTTTGCTCAACGGCAAAAAACTGAGCCTTTTGGACCGGCAGAACGACCTGGGCAAACTGGGCATCTGGGCGACCCGGCTGTATTTTACCACCGAAAATCCCAAGGAAGTGGATATGGTGATGAATGCTTACCGGGATCCCACGCCCTTTGACCCCGGCGCGTATACCAGAGGCCTCTACCTGCGGGGCGTGGAATAAGTTGACAGTTGATAGTTGTCAGTTGACAGTTAGGGTGTCGCTTACGCGACGGATCAAATTTATTTGATATGAGTGTGTTTTTATGAATGTAATCTTGGCTTCTCAGTCGCCCCGGCGGCGGGAATTGATGGAAAAATTTCATATTCCTTTTTCCGTGCAGGTGGCAGACATCGACGAGACGATGGATGCCAGCAAGCCGCCTTATGACGAAGTTGCCCGGGTGAGCCGGCTGAAAGCGGAGGCTACGCCCCACGGCTATGAAGATGTGGTGATCGCCGCGGATACCATTGTGGTGTGCGACGGCAAGGTGCTGGGAAAACCGGAAAGTGAAGAAGATGCCTTTCGGATGCTGTCCTTGCTCTCCGGGCGTGATCATCAGGTGATGACCGGTCTTACGGTGCTCTACCGGGACAAAGCAGTGGTCTGCACCGAGGTGACAGACCTGCACTTCCGGCGCCTTTCGGAAAAAGAAATTTGGGATTATATCCGCACCGGCGAACCCATGGACAAAGCCGGGGCGTATGGCATTCAGGGCGGCGGCGCGCTGTTTGCGAAAAAATTGGTGGGCGACTATTTTAATGTGGTGGGTCTGCCGGTATGTAAACTGGGAAAGATCCTTAGGGAGGAACTTGGATGAAACACTTTTTTTCTACCCGGGTGAAGGTGGTCTTGCTGATCACGGCAGTGCTGACAGCGGCGCTGCTGATCATCGGCTCGCTGACCGACTTGACAGTCCCCAATAAAATCGTCAATGGCATATTAACACCCTTCCGGGCAGGCGCCAGCGCCTTGACCGAGGGCGTCCAAAAGGTTTATGGCTATATTTTTGAATATGAGTCCGTTGTGGCAGAAAGAGACGCACTGAAAGAGAAGGTCTCCACCTTGGAAGAAGAGGCACGGCAGATAGATGCCCTTACCCGTGAGAATGTACGGCTGCGGGATATGCTGGAACTGAAAACCACCCGGGAAGATTTTTCTCTGGTAGACGGCTATATCATCTCCCGCAGTTCCAACGATTGGACAAGCACTTTTACCATCAACACCGGCGCCAATGTGGGTATCGAGCCGGGTATGTGCGCGATCACCGCCAACAACGAGGTGGTAGGTCTTGTCAGTGAAGTGGGCGCCAATTACGCGGTGGTCAAATCTGTGCTGGACTCCTCTTTGGAGATCAGCGCCTCTTTGGCATCCACCGGTGAAAACGGCATTGTTCGGGGCAGTTATTCCCCGGGTCTGAACGGTCTGATGCGTATGGACTATCTGCCCACCTCCGCCGTTATCCGCATTAATGACCAGGTAGTCACCACCGGCTCTACCGTGTATCCCCGGAATTTGATCTTGGGTTATGTGGCGGACGCGGACTTTAACGACACCGGCGTTGCCAAGTATGCCCTTCTGCGGCCTGCTGTGGATGTGGGCAGCCTGGAGCAAGTGTTTATTGTCACAGAGTATTCCGTTAGTTGATTTTTGGAGAGAATCATGGCAAAAAAGAACGAATTTAAGCCGGATAAGCAAGGCACGCCTTTCCTGAAACGGCTGTATCTGACCCCCCGGCAGCGAAGAACGCTGCTGAAGTGGGCGCTGTACAGCCTTGCCATGGTGGTGCTGTCTTTGCTGCAGGATGTGCTGCTGTGCCGGCTGGATATATTCGGCGCGACCACCGATCTGGTTCCCTGCGGCATTATTCTGGTATGTTTGCTGGAGGGCGCGGAGAGCGGCAGTGTTTTTGCGCTGATCGCATCTATGCTGTATCTGTTTTCCGGCACAGCCCCCGGCGCGTATTGTATATTGTTCATCACTTTGCCCGCAGTTTTGGTGTCGGTTTTCCGCCAGGCATATCTGCGGGTGGGGTTTGGCGCGGCGATGCTTTGCAGTGGCGTGGCTGTGATGGTTTATGAGTTGCTGGTGTTTGCCGCAGGCGCTTTTTTGGGATTCACAGGCGGCAGCCGCTTTGGCGTGTTTGCGCTGGCAGGCGCGCTGTCTTTATTGACGCTGCCTGCCCTTTATCCGGTGCTTAAAGCCATCGGCAGGATTGGAGGTCAAGGATGGAAGGAATAACCAAAAGACGGATCCGAATGTTGCTGGCCGCATTCGGCGTGTTGGTGCTGTTTTTCGTTATGTACCTTTACAATCTGCAGATCATTCAAACCGGCGGCAACAAGGATAACACCACCACCTTTACTACCATGACCCGTGTCAAAGCCCCCAGAGGCGACATTTTGGATACCAACGGCAATATGCTGGTGGGAAACCGTGCCAGTTATGACCTGGTGATCAACCACTTCGTTATCAAAAGTACCAACGGCACCAGCCAGCATCTTTACAATCTGGTAAAGCGCTGTCAGGAACAGGGCATCGAATACACAGAGCATTTCCCCATTTCCAAAGAGCGCCCCTTTGTATATACTTTGGACGAGCAGAACGCCACCTGGCAGAATTATTTCCAGGTGTATCTGGCAGCCAAGGGCGACCTGGACTCGGATATCACCGCCCCGCTGCTCATCGAAAAACTCCGGGAGCGGTACAACCTGCCTGCCGAGTGGACCGACGAGGAGGCGCGGGCAGTGCTGGGGTTGTGGTACGAACTGGATCTGCGGGGTCCCGTTGCCAGTCTGCCAAACTTTGTGTTCTTAACGGACGTTGACGAAAAAGAACTGTCCGCTGTTACGGAATTAAGCATTCCCGGTATGAACGTGGAAGCCTCCACCGTCCGGGAGTATAACACCAAATATGCCGCCCATGTTTTGGGTTATGTGGGCAAAATGAACGCAGAGCAGTGGGAAACATATAAAGATAATCCCGACTACTCTATGGACTCCGAAATCGGTCAGGACGGTCTGGAAGCAGCCTTTGAAGACTATCTCCACGGCGTGGACGGCTGGCGTATCGACGAGGTGACCACCGACGGCAACATTGTAAACTCCTATTATTTGGAAGGCAAAGAGCCGAAACCCGGCGCCAATGTAGAGGTGTCCATCGACATCAACCTGCAAACCGCCGCGGAAGACCAGTTGGCGCTGGTCATGGAGGGTCTGAAACGGCAAGAGCCGGGATTCGACGGGCAGGACTGCCAGGGCGCAGCGGTAGTGGCGCTGGATGTGACCAACGGCAAAGTGCTGGTCTGCGGCAGTTATCCCTCTTACGATCTTGCCACCTTCTCCGAAAGTTTTAACGACCTTTTGGAGGCGGAGAATGATCCGCTGTTCAACCGGGCGCTTTTGGGCACATATCCCCCCGGTTCTACCTATAAAATGAGTATGACCATCGCCGGCATCCGGGATGGCGTCATCACTTCTACCACAGAAATTTACGATAAGGGCGTTTACGACCGGTATGCCCCGGATTTTAAGGTCAACTGCCTTTACTATACCAACTACGGTATGCTCCATCAAAACCTCTGCGCCAAAGAGGCGCTGCAGGTTTCCTGCAACTATTTCTACTATTGGCTGGGTGACCGGGTGCGCTTAAGCACCATGGACAAAACCGCCAAGGAGTTAGGTCTCGGCGAACCCACCGGCATCGAATTGCCGGAATATATCGGTCATCGCGCCAACAAAGAGACCAAAGAAGAACTCTACGAAGGCGACCAGGAAGGCTGGTATGCGGCTGACGCCATCACCGCTGCCATCGGTCAGTCGGATAACCGGTTCACCCCCATCCAACTGTGCAACTACGCCGCCACATTGGCAAACAAAGGCACCCGGTACAAAGCCACCTTCTTAAACCGGGTGGTTTCGGAAGACTACCGGCAACTCCTTGCCCAAAACGAGGCGGTGGTGCAGTATGTAATGAACATTCCGGAGGATGCCATCCTGGCATACACCGAGGGCATGAAACTGGTCACCAGCAAGACCGACGAGTGGACGGGCACAGCCTATTCCACATTCCAAAACTATCCCATCGCGGTTGCTGCCAAGACCGGTACTGCCCAGAGCGGCATCACTGGTACCTCTGATCACGGCGCTTTTGTCTGCTACGCCCCGGCGGACGATCCCAAGATCGCCATCGCCGTTTTTGGCGAGCGGGCGGGCCACGGTTCTACATTGGCAACGGTGGCAAGAGCGGTTTTGGATGTCTACTTTGAAGTGGGCGAGATCGGCGACGTAGACGCTATGGAAAACCAATTAAGTTAATTTGCTTTTGAAAAACAGGCATGTCGGTTAAAACGATGTGCCTGTTTTTTGTAAATCAACAAAAAATTATTGACTTTCGATAATTTGTGTGATACGATGCTCCCGAAAGGAAGGGATCTCCATGGGAAAACAACTTGGTACAAAGATCACACTTTGGGCAAACCGCGCAATTGCGGTTGTCGTTGTTTGCTTGCTTTTTTGTCTGCCGTCTCTGTTGAATTGGTACAGCCAGTACCGGGTTCTGCAAGATATGGAACGCATTGCATTGATGGCTGCTTTTTATGCGTGTGCTGCGGTCGTACTTCCGGCATTATGGCAAATTGATTGCCTGCTGCGGAATATTCTGCGCGAAAAGGTGTTTATTGCCCAAAATGTTAAGCATATCCGGACGATTCAATGGTGCTGCGGGCTTGTAAGCCTGATCTGCCTTCCTGCAGCGGTTTGCTATTATCCGCTGATCTTTATGGTGGTCATTATGAGTTTTCTGTGCCTGGTGGTCAGCGTGGTCACAAGGGTAATGGATGCGGCTGTCAGCATCCGGGAAGAAAATGATCTGACGATCTGAGGAGGCAGGTTATGGCGATTGTTGTAAACTTGGATGTGATGCTGGCAAAGCGGAAGATGTCTTCCTTAGAACTGGCGCAGAAAATCGACCTGACGCCGGCAAATCTGTCGATCCTCAAAACGGGAAAAGCGAAGGCGATCCGTATCAGCACGATGAATGAGATCTGCCGCGTGCTTCAATGTCAGCCGGGCGATCTTCTGGAATATGTAGAAGATTAAGGAGGTAACCGGAATGGAGCAACAAGAGAACGAACTGCAAAACAGTTTGGAAGAAAACAAAAAGCCGAGAAAAGAATCTCTCTTTACCGGAAAAAAGGAATTGATATTTGCTGCCTGCATTTTGGTCAGCGCATTGCTGCTGTGCAATTTTGTGACACAGGGCGGCTTCAATTTGGGTTTTGCCATAGCAGAAAGTATTTGCATTTTATGCATTACCGGCTATCTGCTGTCTACAGGCGGAAAATTAACACCCTATACTGCAACGCTGACGGTACTGAGTCTTGTGATTACCACATCCTTTGCCCGGTCAGATGATTTCTTTGTGAAATTTGTGATGGTGTGCTTTCTTTTGGTTAGCACAAATCTCAGTTATTGCCTTCTTGCCGGGAGAAATCTGCGAAGTCCCAGCGGCGTAGGAACGCTTTTGGATGCCGGTTATGCCCAATTCTCTATGGGTTTTTTGAAGGTCCACGACTCTGTGCAAGACCTATGCTACGAACTACGCAATTGCGGTTCTGCCGGGCGAAAAGGCGGCGCTTTTGCTTTGGGACTGCTCCTTGCTGTGCCGATCCTTGCGGTAGTGGTCTCTTTGCTGATCGGTGCGGATGCTGCCTTTGCCGGGCTTGTCGAGTTGTTGCCGCAGCCGAATTTTAGAGAAATTCTTTCGACAGTTGCCCTGGGTGCAGGCGTCGCCTGTGTCTTGTATAGTGTTGCGGTTGGACTGCGTCACGCCCCAAAACCAGAGCGAGAGGAGAAAAAGTATGCAAAAGGACTTCCCACCATTACGATAAACACCATTTTAAGCGCGGTTTGCTTTGTTTATGTAGTGTATCTGCTAAGCCAACTTGCATATTTCTCCGGCGGCTTTTCCGGTATTCTTCCGAAAGGATATACTATGGCAGAGTATGCCCGCCGGGGTTTCTTCGAAATGGCGTGGTTGTGCGCGGTTAATTTGATCGTGATCGTTTTGAGTATAGCGGTCAGTAGAAAACACCGTCCCGCGACCCTGAGCACCCGCCTTTTGTGCTTGTTCGTCGGTCTTGTTTCGCTGTTTTTGGTGGTTTGCGCCAGTAGTAAAATGTTTCTCTATATTGGCAGTTACGGATTGACCCGTCTGCGGGTGCTGACCCAGATCGTTATGCTGTTTTTGGGCGCAGTCACGGTGTTTGTAGGGGTATGGCTGTTTGTGCCAAAATTCCCCTATATGAAAGTGGTGATCATCACCGCTTTGCTGATCGGCAGTGCGGTAAGTTGGGCAGATGTGGATACACAGGTGGCAAACTACAATGTAAATGCCTATCTTTCCGGCGCGTTGGAGCAGGTGGATGTAGACCATCTGACATGTTTGGGTGATGGCGCTGTTCCTGCCCTTGCCAAGTTGGCAAAGGAAGCCAAGGATCCGCAGGTTGTGAAAAAAGCAAAAAGCGGTCTGCCAATAAGTTATTCCCGGGATACAGATTTTCGGGACTGGAATTACAGCCAGTACAAAGCATCCCATTATTGGGAGTGGCTGAAATAAGACTAAACAAATTGCATCAACAGAAAAAGCGTATCGCAAATAAGCGATACGCTTTTTCCAATGTACATTTTTCGTAGTGGACGGGTTTCCCGTCCCGTTTTTATACCTTCAGTTTAATGACCAGTTTGGTGACTACGCCACCTTCGTCAAAGTGGACACTGGGGGCGTGGGCATCTTCGGGGTATACCACATAGCAGTAGCCTTCGGCGATCTCCATGGGGTAGTTTTTGCCCTCGTCCATGCACTTGTCTTTTACGGGGTTGTATTCCTCTGTAGCGGTGAGGGTGTCTACCGGCGCCCAGCCTACAAATTCCTTGCCCTTAATGATGTACTGAATGTCCAAAAATTCCCGGTGGGCTTCCAATTTGGAAGTTTCCCAGGGTTTGGTGGTCACATTCTGCACCAAAATCTTGTTGCTGCCGGACAGAGGAATGGTGGCAGGCTCGAAAGATTTCAGTTTATCGGCGGCGGCGATGGCCTCCTCCAAACCGGGGATCACAGATGCATAGCGCTTTAAATCTTTCCAGGGACAAACGATCATATTAAATTCCTTCCTTTCAAAGCAAGTCCCGGCACCGGCGCAAAATATCCGGGTCGGACGTGCTGTTTTCAATGGTAATACTGCCTTCGCCTTCCAAAAGCAGGTTGGCGTTTTCCAAAAGCCGCCGGGTCTGGGCGGCGGTGCCGATACTGCCGTCCAGCAGCACAGTCTTTTCACCCAAAATCTTCTGAATTTCTTTGGCGGCAAAAGGATAGTGGGTGCAGCCAAGCACCACCGCATCCAATTTGCCCACATAGGGGGCAAGGCAGTCGTGGAGAACATGGTCGATCTGGGATTTTTCTGCCCCCTCCTCGATCAGTTCCACCAATCCGGTCACCGGAATGGGCGTAACCGTTACATGTTCAAACCGCTGCAACTGCCGGGCAAATTTTTCTTCCCGCAATGTCACCGGCGTTGCCATTACGCCAATGTGTTTGCCGGGGAAACGGTCAGCCGCCACTTTCAGGGCAGGCTCAATGCCAACCACAATGGTGTCCGGGTAAGTTTCCCGGAGGGCGGTAATTGCCGCAGCGGTGGCGGTGTTGCAGGCGATGACCAAGGCTTTTACGCCCCGGGCAAGGAGTTTTTCCGCGGCAGCCAGGGTCAGTTGCCGCACCTGCTCTGTGGATTTTTCGCCGTAAGGGGCGTTGGCGGAGTCGCCGAAATACAGATAGTTCTCTCCGGGCATCTGGGCAAGGAGTTCTTTCAGCACACTAATGCCCCCTACGCCGGAGTCAAACACCGCGATATAGTCGCTTTTTTTCGCCATAACCTCACCGCCTCTCTCTGATTTTATTATAGCACCCGCCGCTGTTTCTTGCAATGGTTTCTTTTTTCGGGAAAGGTTTGACAAAAGCCGCATCATTCCTTATAATAAATGTGTATGCGTATATTACCGGAAGGAAGGTTTATATAAATGTTTAAGATCGTTCGTAAAAAAGAACTGAACGCAAATGTTACCTTGATGGACATTGAAGCCCCTTTCATTGCCCGGAAAGCCAAGGCAGGTCAGTTCATCATTTTCCGCATCGACGAACTGGGTGAGCGTGTTCCCCTGACCATCGCCGGCTACGACCGGGAGAAGGGCACTGTCACCATTATTTTCCAGAAGGTGGGTTTTGCCACCACCGCTCTGGGCAAACTGAACGAGGGCGACTTTATCCGCGATTTCGTAGGCCCTCTGGGCAAACCCACGGAAGTGGAAGGCAAAAAGCGGGTCTGCGTGGTTGGCGGCGGCGTCGGCTGCGCCATTGCACTGCCCTCTGCCAAGGCGTTTAAAGAGGCAGGCGCAGAGGTTGACGTGATCGTTGGTTTCCGGAACAAGGATATCGTGATTCTGGAGGACGAGTTCAAAGCCTGCGCGGATAACCTGTACTTAATGACCGACGACGGCTCCTACGGCGAGCAGGGTTTTGTCACCGTAAAACTGCAAACTCTGCTGGAAGCCGGCAACCAGTACGATGAAGTGCTGGCAATCGGCCCCGTACCTATGATGAAATTCGTCTGCAAGACCACCGAGCCTTTCGGCGTCCATACCATGGTCTCTTTGAACCCCATTATGGTGGATGGCACCGGTATGTGCGGCGGCTGCCGTGTTACTGTTGGTGGTGAGACCAAGTTTGCCTGCGTGGACGGCCCTGAGTTTGACGGCCACAAGGTAGACTTTGCAGAACTTATCAACCGTAACAGCACCTACCGTCCCAGAGAGGCAGAGGTCTCCGAGACCCATAAGTGCCGTATGGACGCAATGGGCAAAGCCCTGATCAAATAAGGAGGATACGCAAATGGCGAATATGACGCTGAATAAGACCCCCATGCCTGAGCAAGATCCTCAGGTCCGCGCCCGGAACTTTAAGGAAGTTGCCCTGGGCTACACCGCCGAAATGGCAATCGAAGAGGCAAACCGCTGCTTAGGCTGTAAGAATCCCAAGTGCGTGGAAGGCTGCCCTGTCAATGTCCGCATCCCCGAGTTTATTAAGAAAGTCCAGGAAGGCGACTTCAAAGCCGCCTATGAGATCGTTACATCCACCAACGCCCTGCCTGCTCTTTCCGGCAGAGTCTGCCCCCAGGAGAGCCAGTGCGAAGCCAAGTGCGTCCGCTCAATCAAGGGTGAGCCGGTTGCCATCGGCCGTCTGGAGCGGTTCGTTGCGGACTGGTACCGGGAGAATGTGAACGAAATGCCCGAAAAAGTACCCTCCAACGGCAAGAAAGTCGCGGTAGTGGGCTCCGGTCCTGCCGGTCTGACTGCTTCTGCGGAACTGGCGAAAAAGGGTTACGAAGTGACTATGTTCGAAGCCCTGCATACCGCCGGCGGCGTGCTGGTTTACGGCATTCCCGAATTCCGTCTGCCCAAGGCCATCGTTGCCAATGAGGTGAAGAAACTGGAAGCCCAGGGCGTTGAGGTTATGACCAATATGGTCATCGGCCGCGTGCTGACCATCGATGAACTGTTCGAAATGGGCTATAAGGCGGTGTTTGTCGGCTCCGGCGCAGGTCTGCCGATGTTTATGAATATCCCCGGCGAAGCCCTGAAGGGCGTTATGTCCGCCAATGAATATCTGACCCGTACCAACCTGATGAAGGCATACCTGGACGAGGCGGATACTCCTGTCATCAAGTCCAAAGCCGTTGCTGTTGTTGGCGGCGGTAACGTGGCAATGGATGCCGCCCGTTGCGCAATGCGTCTGGGCGCAGACAAGGTCTATGTTGTCTACCGCCGCGGCGAGGCAGAAATGCCCGCTCGTCTGGAAGAGAAGCACCACGCCAAGGAAGAGGGCATCGAGTTCAAGACTCTGTGCAACCCCATCGAGATCGTGGGCGACGAAGACGGCAGAGTCTGCGGTATGAAGTGCATCCGTATGGAACTGGGTGAGCCGGACGCCTCCGGTCGCCGCCGTCCCGTGGAGATCCCCGACAGCGAGTTTATGCTGGAAGTGGACACGGTGGTTATGTCCCTGGGCACCAGCCCCAACCCCCTGATCCGGTCTACCACCCCCGGCTTGGAGACCAACAAGAAGGGTTGCCTCATTGTCAACGAAGACGAGATGACCACCCGCGACGGCGTTTTTGCCGGCGGTGACGCAGTTACCGGCGCGGCAACCGTTATCCTGGCCATGGGCGCAGGTAAGAAGGGCGCAGCAGCCATTGACGCCTACTTAAGCAAATAATTACGAGTGCACGAGAAACGACGACCGTCAAAATGCAAAGTTAACCAACACCACAGACAGAAAACTGTCTGTGGTGTTTTTG
>JAZQBF010000201.1:0-5134 GCA_045545615.1 Faecousia sp. | reverse complement strand
ATTTCAGCCACCTCCCCTGACAAGGGGAGGCGTATGGTGCGTAGGTGTACCAACACCTCGACAAACCGGAATTTAAAGGATCATTGTGCATTATGCATTTTGCATTGAGCATTAAAAAAGGACGCGTTTCCGCGTCCTTTTTTAATGCAATCTGCTGTAGAGTTTCATCTGGTGGCGCAGTCGCCGGGCAAGTTCCGGCGTGAATACACCGGGTTTTGCCCGCCATTGCCAGTTGCTGCCCACGGTAGAGGGGGTGTTCATCCGGGTGTCCGCGCCAAGACCCAAAACATCCTGCGCCTGGACCACCGTCAGTTTGGCAACGCTGCTCCACAGCGCCGCCATCATACCGAAATGGTCATCTTTTCCCGTCAGCCGCAGATATTCCCGGGCGTATGCCACATCCTGGGGGTCTGCCGTTTCCAGCCAACCCAGCAAGGTGTCATTGTCGTGGGTGCCGGAGTAGGCGATGCAGTTCACGGGGAAATTGTGGGGCAGGTATTCACTGCCGCTGCTGTCCCGGCTGTCGAAGGCAAATTCCAGCACCTTCATACCGGGGAAACCGCTTTCCCGTAATAACTGCCGCACGCCGTCGGTAAGGAATCCCAGATCTTCGGCGATAATGTCTTTTCTGCCGATCTGCCGCTCCACCGCGTCAAACAGTTTCATACCCGGGCCTTGTTTCCAATGGCCGTTTTTGGCGGTGGTATTCCCATAGGGAATGGCGTAATACGCCTCAAATCCCCGGAAATGGTCGATCCGCAGAACATTATACACATTGCAAAGGAAGCCGATCCGCCTGACCCACCAGGCAAAATCGTCCTTTTCCATTTTCTCCCAATCAAACAAGGGGTTGCCCCACAGTTGTCCGTCGGCAGAGAAGCCGTCGGGGGGACAGCCGGAAACTTCCTTGGGATTGCGGTTTTCGTCCAACTGGAACAGTTCCGGGTGCGCCCACACATCCACGCTGTCCAGCGACACATAGATGGGCAGATCGCCGATGATCTGAATGCCCTTGCCGTTGGCATAAGCCCGGAGCGCCTGCCACTGGCGGTAGAACAGATACTGCAAAGTCTTCCAGAAATCCGTCTGCGCTTTCAGTTCTTCCCGGACAGCGGCGATTGCGCCTTCTTCCCGGTTTCGCAAAAGGGCAGGCCATTGCATCCAACTTGCGCCGCCCTGCCGGTCTTTCAGCGCCATAAATAGGGCGTAATCTTCCAGCCAATGGCTGTTTTCCCGGCAAAAATCAGGGAAATCTTCCGGAATTTGTTCCAAAAACCGCTTCGCCGCCAACCGCAGCACCGGATACCGCTTTGCGTACATCGCGCCATAGTTGACACGATCCGGAGCAGATTCATAATCAATGCAGGCATATTCCTCCCGTTTCAGAAGCCCCATTTCCTCCAGCGTGGGCAGGTCGATAAAATAGGGGTTACCTGCAAAAGTGGAGAAAGACTGATAGGGAGAATCGCCGTAACTGGTGGGACAAATAGGCAAAAGTTGCCAGTAGCCTTGCCCGCTTGCTGCCAAAAAGTCCACAAATTCCCGGGCTTCTTTTCCCATTGTACCAATGCCGCCCTCCGAGGGCAGCGAGGAGATATGCATCAAGATACCGCTGCTGCGCATAGGCAAAAACCTTTCTTAGGGGGAACGCCCAAAGGGCGTTATTTCTTACAAACACTCTCTCCCGCGATCAGGCGGAAGGGGGTCACTTCGTGAACAGCCGCCGTATTTTCCCGGATAGCGGAGAGCAATATCTCCAAACTCCGCCGGGCAATGGCTTGCTGTTGCTGGCTGATGGTGGTCAGCCGGGGGGACAAAAACTGCCCCATTTCAATACCGTCGTATCCCACCACGGAAATATCCTCCGGTATCCGCAGACCCTTTTCCCGGATGGCGCGGATGGCGCCCACCGCCATTACATCGGACATGGCGAATACCGCGGTCATATCGGGCATTTTTTCCAAAAGGGCCTGCATCGCCTCATAGCCGCCAGCCAGAGAGAACCGGGCAGATACCAGTTGCCTTTCCGGCTGGAAAGGTACGCCCCGGGCGGCAAATGCCCGCAGGCAGCCAATATAACGGGTAGATGCGGCGTTAGAGGAACTCATCTTGCCGCTTAGGATGCCGATTTTGGTGTGTCCTAAGCCGATCAGGTGGCTCACCGCCATTTCCGCGGCGGCGGCATCGTCGGTGGTAACGCTGGAGAGGTTGGGAAAACCGATCTCCGCAGCGGAGTTGGTAACCAGCACGCAGGGCACGGAGATTTCCCCGAACCGGCGGCGAAACTCCTCTAAGTTACTGCCCAAAAAGGCGATGCCCAAAGGACGCCGCTCCGCGCATATTCGGATCGCCTGCTCCACTTCGCTTTCATACTCGTCGATGTAGTAAAGATTTAAGGTCACGTCCAGTTCCCGGACCAGCCGCTGCATCTCTTCCACAATGGCGGCAAAGAGCATATTGTGGGTACCTTTTACGATGACGCCGATGCCGGAATGGGCCTGCTGCCGCAAGTGTTTTGCGTTGTTGTTCAGTTTAAAATCATACTGCCGCACAACATCTTCCACGGCATTGCGCGCCGCTTCAGAGACATTGGGGCTGCCATTTAGCACCCGGGACACCGTTCCCACGGCGTATCCCGAGAGCCGGGCAATATCCTTGATCGTCATCAGCCTTTTACCGCGCCGGCTGCCACGCCCTTAATGATGTGTTTCTGGCAGGTGAGGTAGAATACGATCACGGGGATGATGCTCAAAAGGATCAGCGCCATCATTGCGCCCAGGTCCACTGCGCCGTAACTGCCTTGCAGATACTGGATGTGGATGGGAATGGTCATATACTCGTTCCGGTCCAGCACCAGATAGGGCAGCAGATAGTCGTTCCAGATCCACATAATTTCCAGGATACCCACGCTGATCATGGTGGGACGGAGCATAGGCACCACCACCTGGAAGAAGATTCTTAAGGGGCTGCAGCCGTCAATGGCAGCCGCCTCTTCAATATCTTTGGGAATACTCTTAACGAATCCCGTAAACATAAACACCGCCAAGCCTGCGCCAAAGCCCAGATAGATAATGGGAATCGTCCAGGGGGTGTTCAGTTTCATGGTGTCGGCGGTCTTAGCCAGGGTGAACATCACCATCTGGAACGGCACGATCATAGAGAAAACGCACAGATAATAGATGCCCCGGCACAGTTTGCTGTCCACCCGGGAGATATACCAGGCGGCCATAGAAGTGCAAAGGAGGATCAGCGCGGTGGATAAAACGGTGATCACCGTGCTGTACGCCACGCTTTTCCAGAAATCGCCGCCCAAGGTGACGCCGGTTTCAAAGTTTTCAAGGCCCACCCAGGTCTCTGCATTGGGCAGGGCGAAAGTTTCGGTTTTTACAGAGGTGTTGAGTTTAAAGGAGTTGATCGCTACCACAAGGATAGGTACGATATACACAATGGCGATTATGCCAAAAATAACGGTCAGGGCATTTTTGCCTGCAGACTGTTTGTTCAGCGCATTTTTCGGCTTTTTCATTACTGCTGTACCTCCTTTTTCCGGGTAGATGTAAGTTGCAAAATAGAAATGGTCGCCACCAGGATGAAGAACAGCACAGCCTTCGCCTGGGCAACACCACGGGCGGCAGTATTCTGTCCGTAGAAGGTGGAATAGATATTCAGCGCCATCATTTCCGTTGTTTTGACGATATTCAGCGTGCCATCGGGCAAAACTTCAAAGACGAATGGATTGCCGGCGGTCAGCGCCACGTTCTGGTCAAAGAGTTTGAAGCCGTTGGTCAGGGTAAGGAACATACAGATGGTGATAGAGGGCATTACGTTGGGAATGGTGATTCTCCACAGTGTCTGCCAGCGGTTTGCGCCGTCGATCCGGGCAGCCTCCAGCATTTCCTCCGGCACAGCCTGCAAGCCTGCGATATAAATGATCATCATATAGCCAACCTGCTGCCAGCACATCAGGATGATCAGACCCCAGAAGCCGTATTTGGTCTCCAGCAAAATGGATGTATCAAAGTGGCGGAGAATGCCGTCAAAGATCACAGACCAGATATAGCCCAGCACGATGCCGCCGATCAAGTTGGGCATAAAGAACACCGTGCGGAACAGATTGGTACCCTTGATCTTCTGGGTCAGAATGTAGGCGACCATAAAGGCAAGCACATTGATCAGAATCAGCGACACCACCGCAAACACCGCCGTATAGGCAAAGGAATAGCGGAAAGATGCGTCCTGGAATGCCTTAATATAGTTGCCAATACCGATCCACTCTGCGTCGCTGGTGGTGGTGAATTTGCAGAAAGAAAGGTACAGACCGTGGATAAAGGGGTACACAAAGCCAATGATAAAAGCCAGTAACATCGGCAGTACGAAAATCGGGAAACACCGTTTGATGGGTTTCTTGACCAGCCCATCTCCCGGGCCGACCTTTTTTACTTTCGTTTTCATAGGTTCGGTTTCCTCCTATGGAAAAATATTTAGAGTCCACGCCTTGCCCCCGTTCCGGAGCGCAGCATGATATAGGCCGGGAAGCCCCGGCGGGCAATTCGTTACCAACACGAATCAAATCATAGTTCCGCTATAATGCTCGGTAACGCACTTTTCTTCGTTGTCATTGCGAACCCAGTGCGCACACTGGCTGTGGCAATCTCGCCGGTCGGCAGCGCCGACAAGCATTTCGTCACGAACACGAATCAATGTCTTTCTTCCGCTATAATGCTCGGTAACGCACTTTTCTTCGTTGTCATTGCGAACCAGTGACCGATGTCACTGGTGTGGCAATCTCGCCGGTCGGCAGCGCCGACAAGCATTTCGTCACGAACACGAATCAAAATTTTTCTTCCGATATATCCCTCGGTAACGCACAGAGCCGAAAACTTGTCATTTCAAAGTCGAGATGCCTCGACACGCAATTGATAGTTGATAGTTGTCGGTTGTCATTCTGAGCGGAAAACGAAAAGGGGCGAGCGTTTCCGCCCGCCCCATTGCGCTTGTTTTGTTAAGAAAATATCCGTCTAAATCGCAATAAGTGCGCTTTTAGGGGATGCCGGGCATTCGCTGAAAACGCATTTTTGATGATTTGGTCAAGAGATTTTGCTCCATATCAAGTAAGTCGGATCGTAGCCATGTC
>JAZQBF010000200.1:0-3305 GCA_045545615.1 Faecousia sp. | reverse complement strand
GTTTTCGGTTCTGTTAAAACAAAAAAGGAATGGGCTTAAACTGCTTTTTAATTGCTTAACTTAATAAGATTACTCGCTCAAAAATTAAGATAAGGAACAAATCGAAAGATTTGTTCCTTATCTTAATGACATTGGGCTTGCCCTTATCCCGGTTTTGTATTATAATGATAGAAATTCCTGCAAAAAACAAATATTTGGAGGCTTTTTCTTATGAAGCGTACAGACTATATCAGTTGGGATGAATACTTTATGGGCGTTGCTATGTTGGCGGCCTGCCGCAGCAAAGACCCCAGCACCCAGGTAGGCGCCTGCATCGTTTCTCAGGACAACATTATCGTGTCCACCGGCTACAACGGAATGCCCAAGGGCTGCTCCGATGACGAATTCCCCTGGAACCGTGATGGCGAGGAGACCAAGTACCCCTTCGTTGTCCACGCAGAACTGAACGCCATTTTGAATGCCAGCGGCCGTGACCTGCGGGGCTGCAAACTGTATGTGGCGCTGTTCCCCTGTAACGAATGCGCCAAGGCGATCATCCAAAGTGGCATCCGGGAGGTCTACTATCTTTCCGACAAATACGCCACCACCCCCGGTACCCTGGCATCCAAGCGGATGCTCAACGCCGCCGGTGTCAAGTGTGTGAAACTGAGCACCAAGGTCAAAACCCTGACCCTGGATTTCGTTCCCGCCGAAGAAAAATAAATACGAATTATCCCCGGCAGTTTTCAAAACTGCCGGGGATTTTGATTAGGCTACTGTTTTCTTTTTGCGCTTCAACATAACAACCGTCACTGCGCTGATCGCAGCAACGCCCACTACAGCGATCACAATGATCGCCCAAATGGGGAACATGCTATTATAGATAGCCTCTGCCTCCTCCAGTACGGAGATCAGGGAAACATACTTCTTTGAACCCTCTGTTAAGTCGTCGTATGCTGCGCGGGCTGTCTTAATAGGCTTGCCGGAGGCGTAAGTTACGCTGTTGCCAATGGCTTCGATCAGCGCGTCAACTTCGGCTGCCGCTGCCTTTTGCAGTTTGGTCAAAGCCGCTTTTGCTGCCTGTAGTGTCGCATAGTCCACCTGCTCGCGCTCGTCCATATACAACCAATCGTAGATCTCAAGAGCCTCGCCGATCACCGGCTCGTCTTCCAGTGTAACTTCACCAATAGCGGCGATCAGTTCTGCCAAGTAATCGATTTTCAATTGCCGCAGCGCCTTGATATCCGACTCCGCCTTCAAAAGGCCCTCGGCGTTCACCAGTTGCCGCTGGAGGAAGATCAGTTTGTCATACTCTGCCCGCAGACCCACAACGCTTTCTTCGTCTTCCAACGTAATCTCACCCAGTGCAGCAAGACCGTCATCCAGAAGTTTTTGCACTCTTGCCGCCTCACGGGCATTGATCAGCTCCCGCAACTTCAAATATGCCGCATTCAAGATCTGGAAGTTCTTCACATAACCCTGTTCCTTTACGGGCATTGCCTCATACTTTGCCATCATATCCAGGATCATCGTTTCCTTTTCCAGGGTCACTTCGCCGATGGTATCGATCTTGCATTCCAGCAGATCCGTTTCCGCCATCAAAAGTTGATCATATCTCTGAATCAGCGCTTTGTGCTTCAGAGAAAGGGCATCATAGTCCTTCCGGATAGCCAGGATCATTTCCTCTTTGTCCAAAGTCGCTTTACCAATATCATTGATTCTGGCATCCAACGCCTCCGTAACAGCCCAATCTTCTTCCGTCACATTTAGAGGATACATTTTCAGTTCCGCCATATTCAGGGAGTAGTACAGATTGCCGTCCGGACCCAAGTCGAAGGTTCTGGGTATCTCACAATTAATGCGGGTGTGATCCCCCTTGGGATTGTTCAGATTGATCTTCTGTAAGCCACCCACCGTGTGGAACACTGTATACATATAACCTTCGTCATCGAAGACAAACGGGCAAGAATCCCAGTGCCGCTGAATATTGTCGGGCATATTGGTTTTGCCGAAGGACAGTTCTTCCTTTACGGTAAACTTCTTGGTTTCCTTGTTGAAAGTGAAGGAGAACAATGTCTCGGAGATCATACCCCAGAATCTGCCGTTCTCTTCCACATTGGGGTCTGCCACGATGCCGTCGATATAGGGCAGGATGTTCGGCAGTTCCGGGAAAATTTCCCGCAGATCCAACTGTGCCAGCAATTCTTTATTCTCCACATCATAAGCAAAGATCACCGCAGAGGTGGGATCACCGGGCTGGCGGGTGGCACTGGTACCGCCGGAAATGGAGGTGCCACCCATCAAAACACCCTGACCGTAGGCAAGACTGGTGATGGACTGGGTGTCAATGAGGTTTTCTTCCACATGCCGGTCCAGCGTATCGATATTGATGATGGCAAGCAGACCGCCAAACCGGTTCCAATCTGGAATCGTCCCGGCAAACACCATTCCGTCTCCTGCTGTCAGCGCATGGACACGAGCCTGATGATACATACTCTTGCCGGACATCAGGATCACATTCCGGTCTTCGTCTTCCACGTTGATACGAACAACGCTACCGGAGTTGTAGTTGCCTACATAAACGGCGCCATCATACCACAAAATGGCATCCGTCTGACCGGTGGTCTTATAGTTGGATATCTCTCCGGTTTCCGTATCGAACATCGCGCACACATGGGTGTTGTATCCACCCAAATACATCTTGGTATCGCCCTCTTCACCCCGGACGATGGTGCGAATGATCTGACCGGAACCGTCCACATCTTTGTCATAAAGCGGCGGAGTAAATACCTGCTTGGTCTCCACATTGTATATTTTAATGCCGGTGGAGTTCATAGTAACAAAGGATGTTCCGGGGAATTGCGGATTATTACTTAAAGTAACGCTACTTTGCCCGCCGCAACGGAAACCGATGGTAGCCAATTCCATATCCTTAATTGGGGTAAGGGAATCCGTTTCGACATCATAACTATGGATGCCGATTCCGGAGACCACCAGATACATTTTACCGTCGATCACCTCGGTAGAACCTAAACTGATGGGTCTGTGGATATCGTAATCCTTCAGTTCCATGGTATTGATATCAACGGCGACAAAGCCTTTCATTGAGTTGCCGCCGGCAAATAGCGTATCTCCACCGATACCAATGCCGCGGACCATGACCTCATCCGGACCGAATTGTTCGATAATATCCGTCCTTGCCACCACTTTTTCTGTTTTCAGATCGATCTTCACGATCTCGGCGGTATATTGGCCATCGGCGTTTCTGTCGCCGCTGATGCCGGCATAGAGATAACCGTCTTTAATGGTGACGCCGCAGGCATAAG
>JAZQBF010000199.1:0-9483 GCA_045545615.1 Faecousia sp. | reverse complement strand
TACAAACGGTTCGCAATATTCTTAATAATCCACATGATTATAATCAGCAAGATTATTCTGACCTAAAAGAAATTATTCAAGAAATGTTGGGCAGCATATAGGAACACGGTTGCTGGGAAAATGGGAAGGTTCTGCTGTGTCTACCACCCAATGTCATTGCGAGGGCGGCTGCCGCCAGTGGCAATCCGTTTCTTTTCTATCCTAAGAAACTGGGATTACGGATTCTCACACCGGCGTTCCACCGGCTCAGAATGACAAGTTTTGCCGATGGCGGTGATTCCAAAATAAAATAAAAAAGAGGTGCGGCGCACCTCTTTTTTATTTACCAATCCGGTTGCAAATGCTCTCGTCTGGGGCATGTTGCGAAAACTTCGTTTGTGATTTGTCGGAACTCCGTAATATCGGTGGTTTTACGAAGCCTTTTTGCCAGTTTTTCATTTTCTTCAAACAGACAAATTAAGTAGCGCCAGTTTTCTTTGAGGCGGAACATAGCATTCCGGGAGCCGCCAAACGCCACCAGATATTCTTCCAGCAAATCATCGTGAAATGCCTGGAGCGTATCGGTTGATGTTGCGCAGAACATACCCGGGTTTCCGATCAGACCTCTGCCGATCATAACCGCGCTGATTTGAGGGAATTCCTTTGCAAATTCGTCAATTTGCGGTATGGTGCAAAGATCGCCGTTGTAGCAAAGGGGTACGCGGCTGACGGACAGGGCATAACGGAATGCATCCATATCCACACTGCCATTATAAAACGCCGCCCGGTGTCTGGGATGGACGATCAGTTCTGCAATGGGGTATTGGTTGAAAATCTCCATCAACGCCGGGAATTCCTCTCCGGAGCGAAAGCCGATCCGGGTCTTCACAGATATGGGAAGGGGCGAATCGTGGAAGATCAGATCCAAAAAACGGTCAAGAGAATCGGGGTCCGTCAGCATTCCCGCGCCTTTTCCCTTGGCGGTCACTGTGCCGGAGGGACAGCCTAAATTGAGGTTCACCTGGGTGTATCCCAAGTCTTGGCATTTGCCTGCCATCCAAATGAAATCCTCTGGAACTTTGGTAAGTAACTGGGGAACGCAGGGATAAGAGATCTCACTGCTTTCCGGCAATTCCCGCCGCTCCCGTGGGGTCAGATCTCTGTGGCAGGTGGGGGAGAAGAAGGGAGTATAATACTGGCTTAACCCCGGAAAATACCGGTGATGCAGTTTTCGGTAAATGCTGTCGGTAAGTCCCTCCAGAGGGGCAAAATAATATTGCATATCTTTCTCCAAATAAGGGCGGACAAATGTCCGCCCCATTTCTTTAGATTTCCATAATGACCGGCAGAATCATGGGATTCCGCTTTGTGGTTTTAAACAGATAGCCGCTCAAATCGTTTTTGATAGCGGTTTTCAGCGTGGTCCAGTCTTTGATGCGTTTGCGGGTACAGCGGTCGATGGTCTCCATCACCACATAGCGAAGATCTTCCATCAGTTCCTCCGATTCTTTCACATACACAAAGCCTCTTGTGATGATGTCCGGTCCGGTGATCACAGAGCCGTCCTGGCTGGAAATGTTGATACACACAACGATCATACCGTCCTGGGCAAGGTGTTTTCTGTCCCGGAGCACTACGCTACCCACATCGCCCACGCCGGTGCCGTCCACAAAGACCTTTCCCGCGGGGGCAGTGCCGGTGATCTTGCAGGTACGGGCGCTGAACTCAATGATGCTGCCAAGTTCTGCAATGCGGACATTTTTGGCGGGAATACCCATTTGGGTAGCCAGTTTTCCGTGAATCTGCAGATGCCGCTGCTCGCCGTGTACCGGCACAAAGAACTTGGGTTTACATAGGGCGTGGATGATCTTCAATTCTTCCTGGCAGGCGTGTCCGGAGACGTGGAGACCCTCGCTCTTTTCATACACCACTTCCGCGCCTTTGCGATAAAGTTCGTTGATGATCTTGGAAACGGCTTTTTCGTTGCCGGGAATGGCAGATGCGGAGATGATGATCCGATCGCCGGAGATGATGTCGATCTGCTTGTGGGTGGAGAACGCCATACGGTAAAGGGCAGACATATTCTCTCCCTGAGAGCCGGTGGATACGATCACCACTTTATTTTTTGGCAAACTTTTTGTTTCGTTCAGATCTACGATAGTGCCGGCAGGCACTTTGATATAGCCCAGATCCTGGGCGACTTTCAGCATATTTTCCATACTGCGCCCGGTAACGGCGACTTTTCTGCCGTGCCGGTGGGCGGTTGCCAAAACAGCCTGGATCCTGTGCATATTGGAGGCGAATGTGGTAACGATGATCCGCTGGTCGCAGTTTTTAAACTGCCGGTCAAGGCTCTCTGCCACAATATTTTCGCTGGGGGTATAGCCTTGCCGCTCCACATTGGTAGAGTCGCAAAGCAGCGCCAGCACACCCTGGTTGCCCAGTTCGCCCAAACGGGCAAGGTCGATCATACCGTCTTTTGCGGTGGGGTCGATCTTAAAGTCGCCGGTCATAATCACCGTACCTACCGGTGTGTGGATGGCAAATGCCACAGCATCGGCGATGGAGTGGTTTACATGGATAAACTCCACAGTAAAACAGCCGGCTTTTACCACATCGCCGGGGCGATGGGTGATCAGTTTTACCTTGTCGGCAATGCGGTGCTCTTCCAATTTCAGTTTCACAAGACCGCAGGTCATAGCCGTTGCGTGGATAGGGCAGCTGATCTGCTGCATACAATAGGGAATAGAGCCGATATGGTCTTCGTGTCCGTGGGTCACGAACATACCCCGGATCTTTTTCGCATTTTGCACCAGGTAGGTGAAGTCGGGGATCACAAGGTCAACGCCGTACATTTCCTCGTCCGGGAAACCTACGCCGCAATCCACGATGATCATATCTTTGCCGTATTCCAGTACGGTCATATTTTTGCCGATCTCATCGAGACCGCCAAGGGGGATAATTTTCAGTTTTTCAGCCAAATGAAATCAAAACTCCTTTCAAAACAAGCCATAAGGCATAGCAAAGCAGGCAGCCGCCTGCATCCGTGACAGCCCCGTTACGCCGCATGAATGCAAAAATCGCCCGCTTTTGTATGTAAAATCAAATTTATGGGCAGGTCAGCCCGCCTGCCGTACTGCTAAAGATAGTATAGCACATCCGGTGGAAAAAGTACACAGTAAATTTTCTTCCCATAGCGACGGAAGGCGACAAAAGGGCAGAAAATCGTTGGAATAAATCGTGAAAAACAGTTGCACCTTTGTGTGTGATTTGATATAATGTATAAAATATAGCCAATTATACCCTTTGCGCGTTTCAGGAGGTGATCCGTATGAATAAAAAAATAGGCAGATTTCTTCGCCCCAATTTGGGAATTTACGGTTTATGTGTCGTGGTTTTTGCAGTTGCCACGTTCTTTACCGGGCAGTATATTCTGGCTGGCGCGGAACTTATGATTGCCCTTGTGTTGGTGACTGTATATATTTTCTACAGAATAGACCGCAAGAAGTCATTGCGGATCTATATCAGCAAACTTAACGAGCAGGACGAAAATACCGCAGGCAGACATACGCCGTTTCCTATGGTAGTGATCCGTATGGAAGATGGCATTGTTGTTTACGGCAACACGGCATTTGTGAAACTGACCGGTTTCCGTGACCGATTGGCGGAAAAACACGTAAGCGAGGTCCTGCCGGTACTGGATATCAAATGGCTCTCGGAAGGAAAAACAGAATATCCCTATGAGATCCCTATCGGTAAGCGCAAATACCGCGCCTATGGCAACATCATCCGCGCTGACGATCAAAAAGAGACGAGACTGGGCGTTATCTATTTTACCGACCTTACCGAACTTTATCAGGTGCGGGATGAATATATCCGCTCCCGTCCGGTGGTTTCCCTTATTCTTGTGGACAACTACGACGAACTGACCCGAAATTTGACAGAAGGCGCTACCTCTGCGCTGAATGCAAATCTGAATAATGCCATTACCAAGTGGACAGAGGAATACCACGGTCTTTTGCGCCGGTTGGAAAAGAACCGGTTTGTATTCGTGTTTGAGAAAAAAGACCTGAACAATGCCATTAAGGATAAATTCTCCCTGCTGGAGGATATTCACCGAATCACAAGCCCCTCCGGCCTTGCCGCGTCCATTTCCTTTGGACTTGGCGTGGATGGCGCAACGTTTGAAGAAGGCTATGATTTTGCCGCGTTGGCAATTGAAATGGCATTGAGTCGCGGCGGCGACCAGGCGGTGATCAAAGACCGTTATAACTTTAGTTTCTACGGCGGCAGAACCAAGGAAACGGAGCGCTACAGCAAAGTCCGTTCCCGTGTGATGGCAAGCGCATTGATGGAACTGATCGGTCAGAGCAGCAACGTGTTCATTATGGGACACAAATTTGCGGACCTGGATGCCGTTGGTGCGGCTATGGGCGTTGCCTGCCTTTGCCGCAAAAAAGGCAAGCAGGCGTATATTGTTTTGGATGTTGAGAACAACGTTTGCAAAAACCTGATCAACGAGATCCGCGCTGTGCCGGAATATAAGCACGCATTTATTTCCGGGCAGGATGCGATGTTGATGTGCGATAACCGCAGTACGTTGGTGGTCGTGGATACAAACCGACCCGACCAGGTGGAATACAAACCCCTTTTGGAGACCATCTCCAAAGTCTGCGTTGTGGACCATCACCGCAGAGCCGCGGACTATATTACCCCCGTGGTTGTAAACCTGCATGAGATATTTGCCTCCTCTGCTTCAGAGTTGGCGACGGAACTTTTGGAATACGCAGTAGAGAAGACCGATGTGCTGCCTATTGAGGCGAAATCTCTGCTGGCAGGTATTTTTCTGGATACAAAGAGTTTCCACGTCCGTACCGGTGAACGCACGTTCCAGGCGGCAGGCTATTTGCGGCAGTTGGGCGCAGACACCGTGGAAGTCAAGAAACTTTTGCAGTGCGATTTCGGTGATGCCCTTTCCCGTTATGAGATCATCTCCGCTGCCCAGCGGTATAATGATACCATTGCCATTTCGGTTGTGGAAAAGACTGTTTCCAGAACTTTGGCAGCCCAGGCGGCAGATGAATTGCTGAATATTTCCGGCATTGAGACATCTTTTGTGCTCTATCCGGATCAAAACCGTGTGATCATTTCTGCCCGGTCTATTGGTAGCGCCAACGTGCAGGTGATCCTGGAGGCGTTGGGCGGCGGCGGCAACTCTGCCACAGCCGGCGCACAGATACCGGATTGCGAACTGATGCAGGCAAGAAGCCGGTTGCTGGATGCTATTGACAAGTATTTTGAATCGTAATAAAGGAGCGAAAACCATATGAAAGTTATTTTACTGCAGGATGTAAAAGGCAAAGGCAAAAAAGGCCAGATGCTTGAAGTTTCCGATGGCTACGCCAGAAACTATATGCTGCCCCGGAAGATCGCTGTGGAAGCCACAGCCGATGCTATGAATACCAAGAAAATGAACGATAAGGCAGCCGCAGAAAAAGAGGCAAAGGAAAGAGCGGAGGCTATGGAAATCTCTAAACGCCTTCGTGAACTGACCCTGACCGTGGCAGCCAAAGGCGGCGGCGCAGGCCGGCTGTTCGGTTCTGTTACCAACCAGGAGATCGCCGATGCTTTGAAGGCAAATACCGGCATCGCTTTGGATAAGCGGAAGATCGTTATTTCCGATCCGATCAAGAGTGTTGGCACCTACACCGTTCAGTGCAAACTGGGCTATGAGATCACAGCACCGCTGACGGTGAAGATCGTCGAGGCATAACGCAGTATTTTGATTACACATTAGAGAGGAGCGTGTTCGGGTGGACGAAGAATTGTTGTCCCGGCAGCAGCCCCATTCCTTAGAGGCAGAACAGGCGTTATTAGGTTCTATTTTGATCGACAGTAAATGCCTGATGGATGTTGTGGGCATTGTGCGCCCCGAGAATTTCTATTTACAGCAAAACCGGGAGATCTATGAAACCATCTACACGATGTTCAATTTCTCCCAGACCATCGACCCGGTCACCGTGCTGGACAAAATGCGGGAACTGGGCGTGTATAACGACAAATCCCGGGAATACCTGATGCAGTTGATGCAGATCACCCCCACAGCGGCAAACGCAGTGCGCTATGCCAATATCGTGCGGGAAAAGGCGATGCTTCGTGCTTTGGCAGAGGCAGGTTCCGATATTTCCGAGATGGTTTATGACCAGGTAGGTTCTCCCGGCGAGATCCTGGAAAGCGCGGAAAAGAAGATCTATGCCCTCCGGAAAGGCGAGCACGGCGATTCTTTGGAGCATATCGGCTCGACCCTTTACCGGGTATTCGGCAACTTGGCAGAACTCAGCCAGTCCGATTCTATGATTCCCGGTCTGTCCACCGGTATGCGGGATCTGGATGCCAAGATCAACGGACTGAATAAATCAGACCTGCTGCTGTTGGCTGCCCGTCCTGCTATGGGTAAGACCGCTTTTGCGCTGAATGTGGCGCTGAATGTTGCCAAGAAATATAATAAGACCGTTGCGATCTTCTCTTTGGAAATGTCCAGAGAGCAACTTGCTATGCGCCTTTTGTCCATTGAAAGTTTCGTAGACGGACAGAAAATGGCAACGGGCAAGTTGACCGATGATGAGTGGAATAAGATCACCATGGCTGCCGGCGTTTTGAGCCAGACAGATCTTCGTGTGGATGACAATGCGGCGATCACCGTGGGCGAAATGAACGCAAAGTGCCGCCGTCTGGACAACCTGGGCCTTGTGGTTATCGACTATCTGCAACTGATGAATGGTTCCGGTTACGGCAGAGGCGACAGCCGTGTCAATATCGTCAGCGAGATTTCCCGTAGCCTGAAAATTATGGCAAAGGAACTGAATGTTCCCGTTGTTTGCTTAAGTCAGTTATCCCGTGGTCCTGAGAGTCGTACAGACAAGCGTCCTATGCTTTCTGACCTGCGTGAATCCGGCGCTATCGAGCAGGATGCAGACGAAGTGCTGTTCCTTTACCGGGACGAATATTATAACGAGAATACCGAAGATAAAGGCATTGCGGAATGTATCGTGTCCAAAAACCGTCACGGCGAGGTCGGCACGGTAAAACTGCAATGGATCCCCCAGTATCAAACATTCGCAGATCGGGAGTGGAAGCATGCTGAATAAGGTGCAAAACTTTATGAAGCGCTATGCTATGCTCTCACCGGGGGATACCCTGACCTGCGCGGTCTCCGGTGGCGCAGATTCCATGGCTCTGCTATTTGCCATGTATCTGCTGGCGCCGAAAATGGCGGTCACACTGAAAGCGGCGCATTTTAACCACGGTTTGCGTGGTGAAGAGTCCGATCGTGATGCGGCGTTTGTAAAAGATTTTTGCCAGCGCTATGATATTCCGCTTTTTGCTGCCGGTGCCAATGTGCAGGCAGGCGAGAAGGGACTGGAGGCATCGGCAAGAGAGGCAAGATATGCCTTTTTGCGAACCCTTCCCGGTAAAATCGCTACAGCACACACAGCCAATGATAATGCAGAAACGGTGTTGATGCATATTATTCGGGGCACGGGCTTGAAAGGTCTTGGCGGTATTATGCCGGTCAATGGCAATGTGATCCGCCCAATGTTGACAGTTACACGGGAAGATGTAATTGCCTTTTTGGAAGAATACCATATTCCTTATATTACAGACAGTTCCAATAATACCGACCAGTTTTTGCGAAACCGTTTGCGCCATCATGTGATGCCTCTTTTGGTGGCGGAAAATCCAAATCTGGCAGAGAATGTTTCCGCTATGGCATTACGCCTGCGGCAGGACGAAGAGACGCTTGCGGAAACCGTCCGGAACAAGGATATATACTGCGTTTCCACATTGCGGGAAATGAAACCGGCAATCCGAAGCCGCGCGCTGGCAAAACTGCTGGAAGATGGCGGCGTAAAAGAGCCGGAGGCAGACCATATCGCATTGGCGGAAAAAGTCGTGCTGTCCCAGAAACCTTCCGCAAAGGCTGATTTTCAAGACGGCATCACGCTGCAGCGCAGTTATGATACCCTTTCTGTTTGTAAAAGGACAGAGGCGCCTGTGGCGACGGAACTGTCTTGTCCCGGAAGTGTTACATTTGGCGATTTCCGCATTACGGCAAATTTTGGACAGAACATTTCTTCCAGCGCAGAATCCTTTGCGGTGAAGCCGAAAGGCAAAATGATCGTCCGCTCCAGACAGTCCGGCGATAAGATCCGCTTGCCTGGTGGAACAAAGTCTTTGAAAAAACTTTATATCGACAAAAAAATCCCAGAGCATCTGCGTAGCCGGATCCCGGTGATCGCAGATGATCTCGGTGTACTGGGTGCCCAGGGATTTGGACCGAATTTAGAAAGAATAACAAGGGATGCGGACGGCACCGTGTTATGTATTGAAAAGAAATAAATAGAACGAAGGAGATTCCCTATGGAGAGCAATATCAAAGAGGTGCTGCTCAGTGAGGAGCAATTGCAGACGCGTATAAAGGAGTTGGCGAAGACCCTGTCCGAGGAATATGCCGACAAGAATCCGGTGTTTGTGGGTGTGCTGAAGGGCGTTGTGATGTTTTTTGGCGATATGATGAAATACGTCAACATTCCCAGCCAGATCGACTTTATGTGGATTTCTTCTTACCAGGGCAAAAATTCCGGTAAGATGACTGTCAACCGGGACGTTTCTGCTGACCTAAAAGGTCGTCATGTGGTGATTTTGGAAGATATTTTCGATACCGGAAATTCTCTTGAATTTACCTACAACCATCTACTCTCCAAGGAACCTGCCTCTTTGAAGATCTGTACACTATTGGATAAACCGGAACGCCGCAGAGCAGGTGTTACCGTCAAACCGGACTATACCGGATTTGTGATCCCTAACGAATTTGTTGTTGGTTACGGCCTTGATTTTGATGAGCACTATCGTAATTTACCCTATGTTGGCATTTTGAAACCGGAAGCATACGAAAAATAAGGAGCAAAGTTTTGAAAAAAAGCAAAGTTATCAGTATTGTTATTTATGTAATCGCCTTGGCGCTGATCCTTTCTTGGATTTTGGGGTTCTTTGGCAATCATGCTAAAAGCGTTCCCTATTCCCAGGTGATCGAACTGTTTACCCGGGAACAGGTAAAGAGTTTTGAGGTAAAAGATAACACCATTTATATGGAACTTCACCAACCCTACGAAGGCGGGGATAGTGTAAAGGCGGCGCTGGCAGACCCGGATGGATTCCGCCGGGATATGCAGAGTGTTTTCGATGCGCAGTATAATGCCGGTATTTTGGAAAAATATGACTTTGTACCTGCAGAAAAAACCTCTCCTTTTTCATATGTTTTGCCGATCATTTTGGCAGGCCTTGTGCTTTTGTTTGCCTGGGTGCTTATAGCGGGCAGAGCCAACAGCAACAATCCTATGAACAATTTTGGTAAAGCCAGAACGGTTAATGGATTGCCAAATGGCGCCAAAGTTACCTTTGCCGATGTTGCCGGTGTGGATGAAGAAAAGGAAGAACTGCAGG
>JAZQBF010000198.1:0-5117 GCA_045545615.1 Faecousia sp. | reverse complement strand
ACTTTGTGGAGATCACCATTGACATTATCCTCTACTTCCGCAACACCAAACTGGATAAAGCAAGAGACGCAGAAAATAAGTAAATAGAAATTCCCGGAAAGCCAATGCTTTTCGGGAATTTTTTATGCTTTGGGGGATTCAATGGTTTTCCGGTCTTTGTTAGCCAGGCGGAACATCAAAAAGTAAACGAAGATCAGCGCGACCTCGATACCCGCCGCCACATAGAACACCGGGTTATAGGTGCCGATCCGGTCGTAAACGCTGTTGGAAATGGGCATAGAGATGATGGACGCGGCAGAGACCATGGAAACAAAAATGCCGTTATACTGGGCTTGGGAGCGGTAGCCGAACAGCGACAGCGCCAGCAGCGGGATCACCACCGTCAAGCAAGGCAGCGCCATCACAAAAACGATCACAGCGATCAGCGCAGAGGTGAAGTTCGTTGCCATAGCCAGCAGGATCAAGCCTGCGATATTGGCGATCATACAGAAAATCACCACTTTTCGAGCGCCCACTGCATCGCACAGATAGCCTGCCAAAATTTTTGCTCCTGCAAGACACAGAAGCATCAGACTTTGCATGGCGCTGGCATCGATAGTGGAAAGACCGTTGCTGATCAGATGGGGCACTAACACGTGGAACGCAAGGTAGGGCAAAATGCAACAGAGCAATGTGCCAAATATCATCATATAGAAGGCAGGACGGCGGACGATAAAGGACATATCCGCCCCTTCCCAGTGGTCATCGTGTTCCCGCTTTTTGTAGGCGATCTTCTCACCGTCGCCCAGGGGCAGAAGTCCCATTTTCGCCGGGTGGGAACGGAAGAAGATCAGCAGCAGCAAACCGCAGGCTGCCATCAGCGCAGCGGCAAAATACAGAGAGTACCGGTAGGAATACTGCTGGATAATGGCAGTTTGAAGCAGGCAGACGATACTGCCGCCCAAGCCGGTGGCAGAAGAAACCGCGCCCAGCACAGTGCCTTTATACTTATGAAACCAGCAACTGACGATCCGGGTGGTCACCGCCTCGGCGCAGATGCCGTTGGTAACGCCCTGGAGCATATAGCCTGCCAAAAATATCCAAAATCGGTCTGCGCTGCCCATGATCGCAATGGCTGCTCCGCCGGAGAGCATCAAACCGGAGATCACCGTCCGGAAACTAAACCGGCTGAAGATCGCGCCGGAGAACATGGTCGAAAGCATCGCCACGATAAAGCAGCCGCTGGTAGCCACAGAAAACTGCGCCCGGGTAATAGACAGCGCCTCAGTTACCGGGATCAGGTGCAACCCTGCCAGGTTGTTGCTGACGCCACCCCGGACACCCATCATCAAAAACAGCAGCGCCGCAATGATCCAGTGATAGTGTTTTTTTAAAAATCGGAGCATAAAAAACGCCTTTCTTTTGTGTTCCCTCTAATCATACCCACCCCGCCGGAAATGTCAATAGCGATTACCCTTTTTGTAAACAATTCCGGACAAAATGACAACTACATTACAAAAAAGAGAGGATACCCGGCTGGGTATCCGCTTTTTTTATTTCCTGATCCATTCTATATATGTTGCTTATAGTCCGTTGCCATATATCCCGTGTACTCTTATAATGATCTATGGAGGTGCATAAGGATGATCACAGTCAAGTTGGGTATTCGAATCAGAGAACTCCGCAACCAAAAAGGTATCAGCCAAGAAAAATTCGCTCTTTCTATTGGAATGGATCGGACATATTTTGCATCTGTAGAAAGCGGACGGCGAAACATAGCCATTTGCAACATTCAAAAAATCGCAAACGGTCTTGGCGTTAGTTTAAGCGAGTTGTTTGAAGGTCTTTCTTAAAAATCTTGCGCAAAAAGCGACTTGCATCCATTTTTAACCGAAATCCCACAACCAAGGAGGTTTAATATGTATCAAGCAGAAATGGATACCATCTTTAAAAAACTGAAAGCAGGCTTGCCGAAAATTTGGGACGGCAAAGAATGCATCTTATTTATGAAGGACAATGGGTGCACCCAATGGCGGCAAATGGAATGGCCGGGTTTTTACTTTCAATTTATGTGCGAGAGGATCCTCGGTCAGGACGGATATATGCAAGTACCCGGTCCTCTATACGGGAATGTGGAATTTGACGGTTTTAAAATCATCCCTTGGGATTTCAAAGCCCACAGCATCGATGCCGCAAAAGGCGACAATGGAAAAGTTCCTACCAACGGTTACAACGAGTCGCTACAAGCCATTGACCAATATGGAACGATCGGTTTCATTATCATGACCGGAGAATCTGCATACGACGATGAAAACCAGTCTTTTAAAAAATGGCACGATCAGCTCAAAGGCGGTATCAGCAAATACGAAAAAGAGAGAATTCGCCGTACTTCCCGTTCACGCCGCAGAAAAATTAATTTTATCCCGAAAGAACTCACCTTTGTCTTTGTGGATCAAGAAAACATTTCCTCTTGCGGCAAGTTCCAGGCAAACTTTAGAAATTCCAACGGGGTTGCTAGAAACAGCAAGATCATGCTGGACTTAAAGAAAAACAGCCAACTTCGGATTTTCAAATACGACTTTTAAAATCAACTGGATTTTCTTTGGTTTCTATGGTAATATACAAAACGATGAGATTGTACAAGGAGAAACCGAACGCACATGGCAAAGTTTAAATTTATAGATCTGTTTTCCGGAATAGGCGGTTTCCATCAGGCAATGGTCAATCTCGGTGGCGAGTGTGTTCTCGCCTCTGAAATCGACCCCTATGCCATCGAAACATACAAAGCAAACTATGGTATGGATTCTAGTATTAACATCCGGGACATCAAAGAAAAAGATATTCCCAAACACGATGTGCTGTGCGCCGGATTCCCCTGCCAGGCATTCTCAAAAGCGGGGCATCAACTGGGATTCGAAGACGAGACCCGGGGAACTTTGTTCTTTGAGATCATCCGAATCCTTAAGCATTGCAAAACGCCCTATTTCATCCTGGAAAATGTTAGAAACCTGACCGCCCACGACAATGGAAATACTTGGCGTGTCATTAAAAACAGTTTAAAAAAACTGGGTTACATCATTACGGAAGAGCCGATCATTATGAGTCCCCACCAACTGGGCGTTCCCCAAATCCGGGAAAGAGTTGTTATTTTGGGCATACACAGTTCCCTGGGTGTTGAGCAGATTCATGTGGAACTGCCTTGTTTGGACAAAGAAAGTATCAATTTTCTGGATTCCGGCATCGTTGAGACCGAAGATGTGGACCAAAAGTATTTTATTTCTGCCCACGAGGAGCGGGTCCTTACCTGCTGGGATGAATTTATAAAGGGTGTCAAAGAAAAGGTCATCGGATTCCCCGTATGGTCTGACGAATTTGGAAAAACCTACGATTACGAAACACTGGGATACCCATCCTGGAAAGTAAACTTTATTAGAAAATCCAGAGCACTTTACGAGAACAACAAAGAATTTATCGACCATTGGCTAAAAAAATGGAATTATCTGGAAGATTTCACCATGACGGAACAGAAATTCGAGTGGCAGTGCGGAAAGGACTGTTCCTCTGTATGGGATGCGCTGATCCAGTTCCGCCCTTCCGGCGTTCGGGTAAAAAGACCCAGTGTATTCCCCGCATTAGTGGCAATGGTGCAAATACCGATCATCGGAAAAGTCAAAAGGCGTCTTACCCCCAGAGAAGCCGCCAGACTGCAATCCTTTCCGGATTCATTTATCTGCAACCCTAACGACCACCAAGCATACAAGCAGTTTGGAAATGCCGTAAATGTAAAGGTCATCCAATATATGGGGGAACAACTGTTCAAAAACAAACCCATCGAGGAACTAAGGGTCTTGCAGGAAAATGCGAAACCGGGCAAAGATGCGAAGAAACCGAACGATGGAAACTTTGAACAACTAACCATCCAATTTTAATAATGAGAGCGTTACTGCAACCAAAAGCAGCAACGCTCTCATTTTTTGATTCCTGCAATAAAAATTCCGCATACCGAAATGCACAAGCAAAAGAGAGGATACCTGACTGGGTATCCTCTCTATTCATTTGCGTATTTTGGCGCATATTTTAATGGAAAACCTATGGGGTGGAAATTCCCTACACCAATCGACAGAATTTACTTTTAATCGCTGATATACTCAGCAATATCTTCTAACTTGCACTCCAAAACTTTGCAGAGTTTGTTCAGTGTCTTTGTTTCCATATTTTCGTTGGCTTTCAGCCGGCGTATGGTCTTGCTGTCAATGCCGCACTGCTCCCGCAGTTGGTATGTGCTCACATTTTTACGGCGCATTGTTTCCCACAGTTTGTCAAAGCAGATCATAAAAACTCCCCCTTGCTCATTTTTATTATGGGGGTTATAATCTTAAATATTAAGGGGATATAACCCCCATACAGTAAGGAGAATAAAATGCAGATTTATGAAGAAATTTTAGCGCACTATTTGGCAAGCGAAAACTCCCAGATCCTCTTCCCGCAGTTAAAACTTGATGCTTTGCAAATTGCAGGATCGGAATGTTTCCGGGTATTGGAAAAGATCCGCGCAATTCTGGATGACCAGACTTTGGAAGATGATACCTGCTTTGAACAAATCGAACAGATCGTCTGCGCGCTGGAATCTGCAGGCATTTACACCACCCGCCACGATTTCGGATAAAAAAGAGGATACCCGGTCGGGTATCCTCTTTTTTATTTTTACGCATGGAAGAACCGCGTTACATTTAGACTATTCAAATCCCCCACCAGGATTTACCGACCGGCGCAACGCAGTTGCGCGTACACCGGAAGGGGGAGCGATAGGAGCGCCACCGGTGGTGGAAAAAGCGACTTGAGCGAGTGGCCGCGGTCGGTGTGCAACGAAGCCGCTCCGTCGGCAAAGCGTACACCGGGCACCGCAACAGGACCTCGGTTGCATTTTCGCCAAAGGCGAAAACTAATGTGTTGCCGCTGTGGAAAGCGGCAAGCAACAGTCCCCCGGACTGTTGCGATTTACATTATTCGAGTCCCTCGGTGTATAAAAATATGGGGAAGGCTTTTGCCTTCCCCATATTTTTGGCAAAAGACTCACTTATTGATACAATGAACACCCCCTGAAGGCTGTTTGAACACCCCCTAGAGGCCGTTTGAAC
>JAZQBF010000197.1:0-3241 GCA_045545615.1 Faecousia sp. | reverse complement strand
ATTTTTATCCCTCCTGTTTGTTTCAGTATAGCACAAGCATTCGGGCGTTGCAATCCATAAACAAAGCGGATATAATGGGGATAAATGCAACACCTCATCCGTCACGCCTGACGGCGTGCCACCTTCTCCGTTTGCGGTGCCGTGTGTGCGCCTTGCCGTCGGTGCGGCGGCGTTGCACACAGACCGCGGCACACACTTTTGCCCTGCTGCATCTGCCACCGGCAGCGCAGAGCAACGCGGCCTCAAGGGGAAGGCTTTTAGATCGTCCCGGTGGGACACATTCACTACGCACGAAACTACCCAGTCTTAACTATCAACTGACAACTATGGAGATTTGCTATGTACTTACTAAATGATTTTTACAAAGATACCTTCGGCTGCAAGGTGTATAAACTCTCCATTGATGCCGGGTTTACCTGCCCCAACCGGGATGGCACATTGGGCGTGGGCGGGTGCATTTTCTGCGGCGGCGACGGTGGCAGCGCCTTTGCCCAAAGGGGCTGTGACATTGCATCACAGTTGGAACTTGCCAAAGAAAAAGTAGCAGGCAAAATAAAGACGGGTAAATTTATCGCCTATTTCCAATCCTTTACCAACACCTACGCCCCGGTGGATGTATTGGAAAATCTTTACCGGCAGGCCATCGCCCCGGATGACATCGTAGGTCTTGCCATCGGCACAAGGCCGGACTGTTTGGGAGAGGATGTGCTTGGGTTATTGACCCAGATCAACCAAATCAAGCCGGTATTTGTGGAGTTGGGTTTGCAGACGGTGAAACCGGAATCGGTAACATATATCCGCAGAGGGTATGAAAACGAAGTGTATTTCGATGCCGCCCACCGGCTGAAAAAGGCGGGTGTTCACACCGTTACCCACATTATTTTAGGTCTGCCCGGAGAGACCGTGGAAGACGCGGTGGAGACCACCCGGCAGGCGGTTAAAGCCGGTACGGACGGGGTGAAATTCCACCTTTTGCACGTTTTGCAAGGGACGGATCTGGAAAAAGATTACCGGGCGGGGAAATTCGATTGTCTATCTTTGGAAGAATATGCCCGGTGGCTGAAAGCCTGCTTATCTGTTTTGCCGGAAAATGTGGTAGTCCACCGTCTCACCGGCGACGGGGCAAAAAAAGATCTGGTAGCGCCCTTGTGGTCTGCCGACAAAAAACGGGTACTGAACTACTTAAACCGATACCTGCATGGGTAAATTCGCACTTTTTGAGGTGTTGGTCTACCAACGCACATACGCCTCCCCTTGTCAGGGGAGGTGGCTGAAATCTTTGATTTCAGCCGGTGGGGTAGTCTCTCCCCCAGTCACCTGCGGTGACAGCCTCCTCATCAGAGGGGGCCAAATAAGTGCGCCACAAAATTTGAAATTCCTCGAAAAGTGCAAATTTGAAAATACCGGAAATAACAAAAAGCACCCCGGTGGGGGTGCTTTTTGATTTAGTCTTGTAAAAAGTTTTCCATCAGTTGGAAGCCCTTTTCCAAAAGGTTTCCGGTGGCAGCGGCGTCATGCTCCGTATACCGGGCGGTCTTCCGCTGATCGTAACGGCTGTCGTAGAGAATGTAGGGCACGGGGTTTCCGGTATGGGTGCGGATGCGGATGGGTGTGGGGTGATCCGGCAGGATCAGCATTTTATAAGGCGCTTCCCTTTCGTCCATCGCCTTTTTCACCCGGGCGATTACCCGGCTGTCCAAATTCTCGATGGCTTTTATCTTATTTTCCACACTGCCCTGGTGACCCATTTCGTCCGGGGCTTCCACATGGATATAGACAAAATCGTGGCGCTCCAGCGCTTTTACCGCGGCATCGGCTTTGCCTTCGTAATTGGTATGCAGACCGCCGGTTGCTCCGGGCACATCCACCACCGTCATACCCGCTCCGACGGCGATGCCTTTTAAAAGGTCAACGGCGGAGATCATCGCGCCGGTCTTGCCGGTCTTTTCCCGGAAATTCTCCAAACTGGGCTTCGTGCCTGCCCCCCAGAACCATAGGGAGTTTGCCTTGTTCTTCCCCTCTGCGGCGCGCTTTTGGTTGATGGGGTGGTTGTTGAGAATTTCAAAACTTTTCTCCATCATCTCCCGGAACTTGCCTTGGGGCAAGTATGGACCGATTACCTCGCCCAAATGGTCGTGAGGCTGGTAAAAGTCCTGCACGCTGCCATTTTTCCACACGGTGATATGCCGGTAGGATGTGCCGGTGTAGAACTGAAATTCGTCGCTGTTGAACGCCTCGCGAATGGCGTCCATCAAAATGTCCGCCTCTTCCGTAGAAATTTCACCGGCGGAGTGGTCAATAATGGTCTTTTCTTCGTAAGGCTCCTTTTCTGAGAGGGTGACGATGTTGCACCGGTGGATCACATCGGTGTCTTCCATCTCCACCCCCACACTCAGCGCCTCCAGCGGCGATCTGCCGGAGTAGCAGGTTTTGGGGTCATAACCTAAAACCGCCAGATTGGCAACATCCGAGCCGGGTTTCATCCCGGCAGGCACCATTTTGGCGCTTCCCAAAGTGCCAGCCGATGCTAAGTAGTCCATATTGGGTGTATGGGCGGCATCCAGGGTGGTCTTGCCGCCTAAAACTTCCAGCGGCTCACCTGCCATACCGTCGCCCAAAATAACGATGTATTTCATAACAATTCCCCTTCCGGGATGGATTTTTCCCTATTTTACCACTTTAAAATGATAATTGCAAGGTCAGGTTGACCCGTAATTGAAAATTGACCGAACTGCCGCTTCGCGGGGGGTTCGAGTCCTTATCGGCCAAAACCAAAAAGAAAGAGCGACTAAAAGTAGTATAAACAGAGGTAAAAACGCCCAAAAGTACTGTGCCTAAAATCTACTTCCAATATAGTACATGCCATAAATCAGAATAAAGTTTTCAATCAACCCCAACACAGACAGCAGGATTCCTATCCATGCTCGTCTTAGTTTTATCTTTATTATACCATGCACAATCCCAAGCAAGCCAAAAGTTGGACTAATAAACAAAGGTAAAAGTGAGCAAATAAGTATCCACTGCGGAATAGTATCGTAGTTTAATATCCCCATACCTATTCCAAAAAACCATATCCAAGACCAAAGCACAGTTAACACGATCAAAGGAAGAGGAGATGCAACGGCTATAATTCCGGTCACAAGTGGCTTATTTTTCATTTTGCATCCTCCTTTGCGGTTTTGCAAGATGCAATCAACAACCTGCGAATATTGCCACAAAGTTTCTCCGCATATTGATATGT
>JAZQBF010000196.1:0-1895 GCA_045545615.1 Faecousia sp. | reverse complement strand
GGTTTACAGGGGTATCCCAATAAAACGGAGTTTTCCCTGGATGACCCCCGGATCACCATCCAAAACGGCTGCCTTCTGGCAGTAATAGAAGAAATATAGATTCCGGTTTGTCGAGGTGTTTCAAATCACGCACTGCACTCGCAAAGCCTCCCTTGTGTAAAGGGAGGTGGACGAAATCTTTGATTTCGCTCGGAGGGATTGCGCAAAAAATCTACGACGCCCACAAGCACTTCCTGCAAATCCGTAACACAATCCCCCACCGCTTCGCGGAGCCCCCTTTGCACAAGGGGGCCTCTGGATCGTGCGTCTAACCAACAACTCGATAAATTGGAATTTGAAGAGGAGAAATAACAATGCTTTTTGATACCCACGCCCATTTGAATGACCCGGCGTTTGATCCGGACAGAGAATCTTTGATCACCGGTCTGCCCGAAAAAGGCATCGGCTTGGTAATGAACATCGGCTGCAGTTTGGCATCTTCCAAAGACTGCATCGCTATGGCGGAAAAATATCCTTTCATTTATGCCACCGTAGGCAGCCACCCGGACTCTGCCGACGAGGTAAATGAAGCGGTCTTGGACGAATACCGGAAAATGTGCCGCCACGAAAAGGTAAAAGCCATCGGTGAGATCGGTCTTGACTACCACTATGAGGACATCCCCCGGGAGATTCAGAAAAAGGCGTTCCGTATGCAGATGGAACTGGCCCGGGAACTGAAAATCCCGGTGGTGGTTCACGAGCGGGAAGCCCACGACGACGGTATGCGTATCGTGAAAGAATTTAAGGATGTTACCGGCGTATTCCATTGTTATTCCGGTTCTGCGGAAATGGCGCGGCAACTGGTGGATTTAGGCTGGTACATCGGTTTTACCGGCGTACTCACATTTAAAAACGCCCGCAAGGCGGTGGAAACCGCGGCATCCATTCCCTTTGAGCGGATCGTGATTGAAACAGACTGTCCTTTTATGGCGCCGGAACCCTTCCGGGGCAAGCGGTGTGACCCGGGTTATCTGTACCGGATGGCAGAAAAACTTGCCGAAATTCGCGGTATCTCTCCGGAAGAAGCGGCAGCCGCCACTTTCGAAAACGGCAAACGGTTATACAGAATAGATTGAATCCCTATAAAAAATGTCATTCCACAGTATTGTGGAATGACATTTTAATTATACTGTGATTTCCTGCGCCTGCTTTCGCAATACTTTTACCAACAGTTCCACAAAACCCCAAACCGGCGGTTCCAGCCACTTATCGTAAAGGATACACATATACAGCGCCTGATGCCAGTTTTTTAGGGGCACATAAGTAACATCCTCGCGGGATTGCATACACACATCCGGCATCACGCAAACGCCCACGCCGGCAGATACCAGATCCAAGGCAGATTGGGCAGTGTTGACAGTACAGAGGATCTTCTCTTCTCCGGAGACGCCGCTTGCCCACTGACCGAAACTGTTTTCCATATCATAATTGAAAACCACCTGGGATTCCCCGGCGATCTGTTGGGGCAGGAGAAATTCACTGCCCGCAAGGGGATGGTTGGCAGGGAGCGCCACACTGAAATTCTGCTGATACAGTTTCCGGAAATGGAGGCTGCGATCCCGGTTGGTGGTGTCAACAATGGCCATATCCAGTTTCTCACGCCGCACCAGATCCATCAGTTCCTCGGCGGAACTTTCCGTCAAACGGAAGCGGATGCGCTCATTTTGCCGGGCGTATTCCGCAATTTCCTTGGCAACAGTGCCTTGCAGTGTGCCGGATACAATGCCCATACGGATCACCACCGGTGCGCTGACCTTGCTGTCCCGTAGGGTCATAGAGGCGGAGTTCAGTTCCTGCAGGGCAGCATCCACCTTTTCCTGATAGAAGCGCCCTTCTTCCGTCAGGCGAATATTGCG
>JAZQBF010000195.1:0-3758 GCA_045545615.1 Faecousia sp. | reverse complement strand
ACCAATGTACGCCTACAGGTGCGAGTTGTTTGTCTCGTCGTTCCTCCTGCCCTCTTAGCGAGAGCATGAGAACCGACGACCGTCCAAATGCAAGGTTAACCAACACCACAGACAGAAAAACTGTCTGTGGTGTTTTGCATATCAGCAACGACCGACAACGGAGCAACAAGGGAAGATGACAATAAGGGCTTGCTTACGCAAGGCGTTTAACTTACAGCACAAACGGGCGGATTACCGTACCAATTTATGCCGCTGCCGTCCGATTTTTGCGCCATTTTTTCGAATATTTACCGCCTATATTTTCATTTTCAGCAGCACATTCTATTTACGGAGGTGCGGTGAAATGCGGCGATTTATAACGATTTTTGTAATCTTTCTGTTGGTTGCCGCGGTTTTTGTCGGTTGCGGCAAAGAAACGGCATCTTCCGGGTTGGGAATGACGCGGGTCGTTACGCAAATCGATGTCACCTGCAAAAAAGGGGAGTCTGCCCTTTTTTGGCAGTATACGAATCAGGAAAAAATGGAAGCGATTTTGCTGTATTTGCGGCTATTGCACCGGCTTGGCGGCGCACAGATAGATCCCAATGGGGTGGAAGGGGACCACTATGAAATTGTGATCCATTATGCAAGCGGCGGCAAGCGAGTGTATTATCAGCACGCCGACCGCTATATTTCCGATAACTATAAACCCTGGGAGCAGATCGATCCGGAGCAGGGAAAAGATTTAATGTTGCTACTAAAAAGTATGCCCAGCGATGCCATATAAAAACAAAAGCCGTCACGCAATGTCCCTAGCAAAATTTTACAGCAGGGGAATGTTGTTTTCTTCGCAAATACGCATAGTGTCTGCATCCCACAGACCGCATTGCACTTCGCCGATGTGGGCGCAGCCGATGAGCAGCATACACAGTCGGCTCTGACCGATACCGCCGCCTACAGTCAGAGGCAGTTCGTCATTTAAAAGCATTTTGTGGAAGGGCAGTTCCCGGCGGTTGTCACAGCCGGCAGCAGATAATTGCCGGTCCATAGCCACAGAGTCAACGCGAATACCCATAGAGGATATCTCAAAGGCGCAATCCAGCAGTTCGTTATAGAAGATCAGGTCGCCGTTGAGTGTCCAGTCGTCATAGTCCGGCGCCCGGTTGCCGTGGGAGATACCGGAACGCATCTTGCCGCCAATGCCTACAATAAATGCGGTTTTATGCTCCTTAATAAAGGCATATTCCCGCTGCTCCGGTGTCAGATCCGGGTACAGATCTTCCAGTTCCTGAGCGGTGACAAAGGTGACATGCCGCTTTAAACGGGTGGTGATCTGGGGGAAGGCGATCTTCAGGGATTCGCTTACATCACAGATGGTATTGGCAATGTCAGTAACGGTCTTTTTTAAGTATGCAAGGTTGCGGTCTTCCCTGGCGATGATCCGTTCCCAGTCCCACTGGTCCACATAGATGGAGTGAATGTTGTCCAGATCTTCGTCACGGCGAATGGCGTTCATATCGGTATAAAGACCTTCGTGCATACCGAAACCATACCGTTTCAGCGCCAAACGCTTCCACTTTGCCAGGGAATGGACCACCTGGGCATCGTCGCCAATGGCGGGAATGTCAAATGCTACGGCGCGTTCTTTGCCGCTGAGGTCGTCATTAAGACCCGATGCGGATTTCACAAAAAGCGGCGCGGAAACGCGCTTTAGGTGCAGCGTCTCGGTAAATTCAGTTTGAAACAGCCGTTTGGTCAGGGCGATAGCCCGTTGCAAATCATAACTACTCAGCACAGGGCGATAGCCCTGGGGCAGGATCACTTTGTTCATAGTCGACCCGTCCTTCCGGGAAAATATTGGGATTAGTATACCACGGCGATAAAGTTAAGTCAACATCACCGGAGGGATAAGCGGTTTTTTACCAGCGCCTTGTCGATGGCAATGGCAAGCAGCGGCGCGCAGAGAATGGCGATGGCTGCATTGAATATGGTAGCGGGAAGTTTATCCACAACGGGGATCCAGGCGGTGGCAGGGGTCAGACCGGAGAGGAAAATGCCGTTGTAAAAGAAACTCTTGGAAAGGTAGATGATGGCGTAAGTAACAGCGCCGGCTGCCGTTGCCAAATAGGCCTTGCCGCAACCCTTTGCGCTTCGGGCAGACCAGGGTATTTTGCCGGAAAATGCCACCAAACCGGCCATAAGGCCGTAAGCGCCTTTGGTCAAAAAGGTGATCCAGCACTCAGAAATATACAGGGGATTGAGCATATCATAAATAGCAGAACCCAAACCGGCGGCAAGACCGCCCAGCCAAGGACCAAGTAAAATTCCGGAAAGGGCGCACAGAATGTTGCCCAAATGGAAAGACGATGTACCCGCAATGCTTACGGGAATGGTGATGCGCAGAGCAGAACCGGCGGTGGTCAAAGCAGCCAGCAAGGCAACCACGACGATTTTACGGGTGGTAAACTTAGGCTTTGTCATAAAATTGCCTCCTTTGCAATGATGAACCTATTGTAACATATTCCCACTAAAAATAAAGAGGCAATTTTGCACGAAAACAAACTCCGGTGTTTACAGAAGCACAGTCAATGTGATATGATAAAGAAACAATGATAAACAAAGGATGAACACAATGAACTACATTGTTTTGGATATGGAATGGAATCAGCCCTGGCCTGGCTCTCCCTCTGCCCGGAAAGTACTGCCGGTGCAGATCCGGGGCGAGATCATTCAAATCGGCGCAGTGCGGGTCACAGAAGACCAGCAGGTAGAAGACGAATTCCAGGTGTTGGTCCAGCCGAAATACTACCGCCGGTTAAACCGCCGGGTCAGCAAACTGACGGGTATCAAAGAATCCCGCTTGCTGGAAGAGGGCGTTTCTATGGCAAAGGCTATGGAGAAGTTCCGTGCCTGGTGCGGCAAAGATGTGATCTTTCTGACCTGGGGTTTTGACGATATTACCATTTTGCGGGAGAATCTGCGGCTTTACGGCATCGACGAAAACTGGGTCAGCCGCTGGTATAACGCCCAGATGATCTTCAATGCCCAGACCGACGGTTCCAGCGCCCAAAAGTCACTAAAGACCGCAATGGAGATATTTGAGATCGAGGCGACCCGACCTGCCCACGATGCTTTGGGTGATGCCTACCATACGGCGCTGATCTGCGCCAAACTGGATCTTGCCAAGGGTATCCGGGAATATGAAGATGCATTGAAAAACCATGTAAACGGTTTCCACGGTGCAGAACTGCCCGGTTGTATCGCCCGTAAAGTGTTCTACGACTATGCAGATAAACGCGCCGCGCTGACGGCGATGTCTGGGGAAGAAAATAAATGCCCCACCTGTGGCAAGCAGATGACCGGCACCCGTTGGTTTGCCCAGCCGGGTCACCGGTATATGGACTTGGCTGCTTGCCCGGAACACGGAAAATTCCTGATCCGCGTCCGCATCTCCGCCCAACCGGACAACACATTCCGGGTCAGCCGGCTCACTTATGAGGCAACCTCCGAGGCGGCAGAAGCCTACGCCAAACGGGCAGAAAAAGCAGACCCGGTCAGCACCCAACCCTCCCAGCGCCGCCGCCGTCGCCGCAGCCGCCTGCCGGAGAAAAGAGAAGGCTAAAGCAAGCACGCAGTTGTTTGGGCAACGCTCCATAAGGAAGTAATGCCCGAAAAAGCCGTTTATCCCTGCAATTTTGCGTTAAAAATGCTCGAAATACATCAAGTATTTCTGCGCTTTTTGCCTTGCCTTGCAAGAATCTCCGCCCTTTTCGGGTGCT
>JAZQBF010000194.1:0-2494 GCA_045545615.1 Faecousia sp. | reverse complement strand
TGGCGGTCCTCTGCAGTTCTCCTTCAAAACCCAGGCAAATAGTAACGGTACAGTCAAACTCTATGGCATTACCGATAAAACCGCCGCTTCTTCCTGGAGCAAGGATACCATCACTTATTGGAACGCCCCTGCCAACGACCGTCTTTCCAACGGCGTAGACCCGGAGCAGGTGTTTGGCGGCACAGCCATTGCCTCTTTTGATGTAAACGGTGAACAAACCTGTTCAACCGATCTGATCAATTACGCAACCTTCATGAAAAACCAGGGCGCAGAGTATCTGACCCTGATCCTGACAGTAGAGAGCGAGCGTCAGGAAACTGTCCGGTCGGAGGACTTTGAAGACGAATTGAAGATCTCCGTCACCGGCAACGCCACAGGCGAGTCCGCAGAGGAAGACCACACCACCGGTTCCGGCAGAAGTTGCTACCTGAAACCGAAAACAAGTGTTTCTGACAGACTCCGGTTCTGGCTGATGGGCGAGTGGGAAAATCTCAATGTGGGAGAGAGTTACCGGATCACCTTCTGGACTAAGTCCGATGCCACCGGTACTGCCCGTATCTGTGTAATGCCCAAGGGAACGACCAACCGCTATCACACCATGACATTTGATGTGACCGCAGGAGAAGATTGGAAGCAGATCACCTACGAATTCACTCTGGACGAGGCGGATCTGTATGACGATCCCAGTATCGCCGTTGAGATGCACGGGTTCGGAACTTTGGGCGACAAGACGCTGTATATGGATGACTGGGTATTGGAACGCACCGGTTTGTCCTCTGTGACGCTGGAACCGGAGTTCACTGCCACCGTAACGGACAAACTGGTGACCCAGAAGACCTTTGACGATTGGACCACCGGCACTGCCAGTTATAAGATCCAAAAGACAGACACCTATTCTGCAGCCGATGCCTTCTATCAGTATGGCGGCGGTACTTACACCATTACAGAGGAAAAGGATGCCACCACCGGCAACGGCAAGAGTTTCAAATATGTGCCCGTGTCCTCCGGTGGTAAGGTCAAGTTCTACGGCGTTCTGGATTCTCTGACTGAATCGGATATCGGCAGAAAATTGAAGATCAGTTTCGATCTGTATGTTGACCACATGCACAACGGTAAGACAAAAATGAATATCCAGTACGGTATGATCTCCGGTCTGTACCGTCTGGACAGTGAGACCAACGGTCTTACCGGAGAAGTGGTGGACGCCAACAACTATCAGGTCTACTTCTATCAAAATGAAGAGATCGTGATCACTGAGGCGGATGTGGGCAAGTGGATCACCTGCACTATGGATGTGACTATCGATGCCAATATGCTCCCCAGAGCGGCAGGTACGAAAGCAGGCGCAGATAAAAAATACCAGGCAGGTCTGGGTATGTTTGGCGTGGGCTGTAATACCACCGTTTCTTCTGCCCCGGATACCGTGCTCTATATCGACAATATTATGGCGACAGAGGCAGTATCTGAAAGCAATCCGCAGAATATTACAGTCTCTGAGGTTGCCGCAGTTGGCAGCAATGGCACAGTAAGCACAACAGATCTGGTCATTCAATCCGATGTCACAGATAATACCCCTGCCGGCATCCGCAAGACTTATATGACCTTTGCGCCGAGCAGCGAGTACAGCGATGCAACACAATCTCTGTTGAATATCGAAGTTTCCGATGCCGACACCCAGGCATTGAAGGTCTATGGCATTCAAAATGCGGTATATCCTGACGAACTTACTTATAACACCGCTCCCGGCTCCAATCCGGACGAGAGTATGTTCTACGGCAAGATCTACGGTGGCGATGCCATCGCCGAGATCCAACTTGACGGCGCAGGCACATACACCGTGGATGTGACCGACTATGTCCGCGCCCACGGCGCAAACGCGCTGACCTTTGCCGTGACTGCGGAATACCCCGGCAGAACGGAATATACAAACCTCAGTTTTGAAGACTTTGCGATGACCGCAGATATAGACTATACGACAGACGGCTCTGTAAATATTTCGGGCGGCGTTATGAATGTCACCGGAAACCAGGTGGATATTCCCCATATCTTTGGAAACGGCGCTGTTTCCGATACAAAGCAGGCTTATTCCGTCAGCGCCCAGGTCACTGCGGCAAGCGGCACGATCACATTATCTGCCCTTGCAGCAGACGGCAGCGTGGTAGCGACTACTACTTTGGATGCCACCGGCAGTGCCCAGACAGTTGCGCTGGCTGTGGAAGCAGGCGAAAATGCCTTCAACACAGTTCGCGTCAGCACAACCGCCGGCAGTTTCCTTTTGGACGATGTGACAGTTTCTGACAGCACGGTTATCGTTTTACCGGAAGCATCTTTGGATGTGTCCGTTGCGGAAGAGTCCCAGCCCGACCTGAAGTTCTCCAATGCCGCATTGGAACTGCACAGCAATCTGGCGATCCAGTTCAAGGCAAATGCCGGCTTGTTTGAAAGCAGCAGTTACAAGAATCCCTATGTGGTATTTAACTTTAACGGCAACGAG
>JAZQBF010000193.1:0-1579 GCA_045545615.1 Faecousia sp. | reverse complement strand
TCGGTTTTTACGAGGCGGCAGTTGCCGGCACGCTGGCGATCTTCTTTGTTATGACGCTGCTGCAGGGGCTTGACAACCGGGTACATAAAAAAACCAAGTCCTTTACCGCCTATATCGAACTGGACAAAGCCACCACCTTCGTCGATTTTGTCCGCAGTCTGCAAGAAAAGGGTCTGGACGCACGGGATGTCCAGCGGGAGGCAGGGTGCGAAAGCGGCACAAGAGGCTATATCCTCACGGTCAAATCCATAAAGCGCCGCAACCATATCGAACTGGCAGACGAGATCCGGGAACTCCCCGGCGTTGTCTTCTTAGAGGATTTATAAGGCGGTATGCACCGCCAGGCAATTCAGCGGCGAGTCGCTGCAGACAATTCGTCACCAACGCGAATCTAATCGCCCTTCCGCTATAATGCTCGGTAACCCACCGCACCCAAGCCTCCCCTTGTCAGGGGAGGTGGCTGAAATCTTTGATTTCAGCCGGAGGGGTAGTCCGCCTTCTCCTCCGGCAAGCCCCGCTCGGCAATTCGTTCTCCAAATTGACAATTGACAATGGACAATTGACAATTGCGGTGTCGCTTTGCGACAGATTCCGAACAAGCCTTCTCCTTGAGGAGAAGGTGTCGCCAAAGGCGACGGATGAGGTGTCTTTATTTCAATCCTATTGCGATACTCGGCGCTCTCGTTGCCGACAGCGCGGCTTCCTCGCTCGCCGATCGCGGCTACTCGCCCAGGTCGCTTCACCCGCCACTGGCGGCGCTCCCATCGCTCCCCGTCCGCATTGCGGACTCTACAACTGTCAACTGACAACTGTCAACTGACAACTGTCAACTAACAACTGTCTTCGTTGTCATTGCTACAGCCAGTTCGCAAACTGGCTGTAGCAATCTCACATATGCAGAAAGTGTGATGCTATGCAAGATATTCACGGCACATTACAAATTCAAATCGAATCTCCCTATTGGGATGCGGCCTTTGCCCGGGCGCAAAAGGACCCGCAGATCCCGCAATGGCTCACAGACGACTATATTCTCGCATTGGAAAAAGATTTTTCCCTGCTGGGCGACCAGCAAAGCGCCGTTTTAGCGGGTCTTGCGCAGGTGCGCCAAAGGGAAGAACTTTCCCTGCTGGCAAAAACTTTGTACCATATCATCGCCATGGACCATCGCTACAGCCAGGCATTTACCGCCTTCCAGATCCCCCAGGCCCCGGCAGGCGTAAACACCGCCGGCTATGATCTGGTGGCTCTTTTCCCTATTTTGGGACATATCCCCCTTTCCAACCAACTTTTAAAGGATCGGGGCGTGGACGATCCGGTTATTTACGACACCTTAAACGCATTGCGCATCAACATCCGCCTCAGCAGCGAAAAGGCGGGCAGATCTTATTTCAGCGAATACGCCTTTTCCATTTTAGGTGCTTATATCTACACCAACAGCCTGAATGTGGGTCGCCTGCGCTTTGAGATCCACCCCAATTCCAACCGGAACATAAAGGCATTTGCCGACCACAGCGGCAACATCTGCCTTTTGATGCACGATATTACCCTCCACCGCGACGGCAATATCTTAGGCGCCATC
>JAZQBF010000192.1:0-4811 GCA_045545615.1 Faecousia sp. | reverse complement strand
GCCCTTGCGGCGCTGAAATACGGTGACCTGAGCAACCAGCCTACCAAGGACTACAACTTCGATTTGGAGCGGTTCGCCGCTTTCGAGGGCAATACCGGTCCTTATATTCTTTACACCATTGTGCGGATCAAGAGCATTCTTGCCCGGTACGGCGCTTGGGAGAATCTTCCCATCCGGGAGCCTGCCAACGAATACGCCAAGGAATTGATGCTTACCGCCACCCGCTTGGTGCCTAACCTGGAAAATGCTCTGCGCACCTCCAGCCCCAACGTGATCTGCGCCTATATTTACGAACTGGCTGGCGCTGTGAACAAGTTCTACCACGAGACCCGCATCCTCACCGAAGAGGACAAAGACTTGCAATCTGGCTATATCGCCTTGATTGGCCTTGCCAAGAACATTTTGGAACTGTGCATTTCTCTCTTGGGCTTCTCCGCCCCGGAAAAAATGTGATGAACAAACAATATAGAGCCTGTATAGGATCATCATCCTATACAGGGTCTTTTTCATCTGGAATATATTCAATAATATCCGAAACGCAGCAGTTTAATATACGGCAAAAATCTTCCAGTTTTGTTGTGGTTATGCCTTTTCCTTTTTTGATGCGGTCTATCGTTGCGCTACTGATGCTATACCTATTGATCAATGCATAGGTGGTTATGTTCTTCATTTTTAAGGTGCGCCAAAACGGCTCATAACTTATCAAATCAAACTCAACCCCTTGTAATTTTGTCACCCACAATACTGCTCTACAGTTAGCATACGAAGATAAAATTGTATTGACAATAGTCATAAATATGACTATAATCAAGACTGGGCGATATTTTTGCAAAAGCGGTCGTTTTGGTTGTTGCTTAGTTTGTGTTCTTTAACGCTTGGCGCGATCCTCTATGGTATTTTTCGTCAGGATACATACATAGGGCAAATGCTTTCTTTTTTGTTCCTTCCATACACACCTATACCAGGTTCTTTTTCTGGTTTCTTAGCCTGGTATTTCCCTGATTTTTTATGGATGTTCTCTTTATCCTGCATATTGATCTGTATCGTCCTGCCACCCCGGAAATACATTTGGGTTTGGTATCTTCTTCCCGGAACATACGGCATACTTTGGGAAGTGTTCCAATTCACCGGTCTCTTTTCCGGCACAGGAGATCTCTGGGACATTATTATGTATATCATAGCCATTTTTACGGTTGTTATGATAAATTTTTTGAAAAGAGGTAAATAGAATGAAGAAAACCCTATCCATTATTTTGGTGATCTGCGTTTTGCTTAGTTTCACCGTCTTCGCGTTAGGCAGCGGCTCCGATGACGATGCCGAAAGCCAAGGCTCCGGCTCTGTTGTTGTGGACACCAACAACAATACTGCGGAAACTAAAGATGCCAGCAGCACTGAGCCTGTAGCAACACAACCGACAGAAGATAACACTACGCTGGGTGATTATCAAGTTGAGATCAAAAGTTGCCGGCTGGCGGAAGATTTTGAGAGTGAACCCGTCGTTATTGTGTTATACAGTTTCACAAATGTTAAAAACAACAACGCGCAAGCCTTTGCTTATGCAATCGAGGACGCTGTTTATCAAGATGGCGTTGGTTTAAATAAAGCGTATATTCTGAAAGACAGCGCCAACTACAGCGCCGATAACCAAACGAAGGAGATCAAAAAAGATGCCTCCATCGAAGTTGAAGTCGCATACGAACTTAATGATACCACGACCGATATTGAAGTAGAAGTTAAGGAACTTTTTAGCCTTAGCGACAAATCCCTCACCAAAACTTTCACCCTTCAATAATTTACAAATAACCGCCTCTGAATTTTTTCAGAGGCGGCATTTTTATTCGGTGATTCCTTGTATTTCCAGCATTTCCAAGACGGTTTGTCCCCTTACGGTGAGGGCGAATGCCCCGTGGACCGGGTAGCCTTGATATGCAGACATATCAAAGCCTGCCAGCGGCGCAGAGTAGTCGATATCGATGAGGTTTTTCTTTTCCAGCACCTGCAGTACCTGACTGGCTTCTTCCGGCGCGTTTTCTTCCAGATAAACCGGGGTCATATCATCCCGTTTTCTTGCCACCGGCAGGAAACACCACTGTCCCAACGCCCGCAAGATTTGAATTTCCCCTTCTGTTAAATACAGTTCCTTGGCGCATCCGCCGCAACCGGCACAATTACCGCTGCATCCCATAATATCTCGCTCCTTGATTTTTTGTTTCATTATAGCATAGGCTGTTTTTTTAAGCAATATGCCCATTTTCGATGGATAAGCCCCTTTCCCTTTCCATAGAGTATATCAAGGAGGGATGTTAATGAAAATTCAATGGAAACAATTACTGATCGCCTTGGCGATCCCCTTGGCAGTGGGCGGTCTGTCTGCGCTGATCAGCGGAGGAATGTCTGACTATCAGGATCTGGCAAAGCCGCCTCTTTCGCCCCCGGGTTGGGTATTTGCGGTCGTTTGGCCGATTCTGTATTTATTAATGGGATTTGCATCCTATTTGATATATACCGCCGATGCCCCGGAGGGGCAAAAAAAGCGGGCGCTGACCTTATACGCCATCCAACTGGTTTTGAATTTCCTCTGGTCACCGGTGTATTTTGGACTGGAGTGGCGTCTGGTCGCCTTTTTCATTCTCATCGCCTTATGGGTGGCAATTTTGTTGACGATGCGGGCTTTTTCCCTGGTCAGCGAAAAAGCCGGTGATCTGTTGCTGCCCTATGTTCTTTGGGTAACTTTTGCCGCCTATTTGAATTTGGGTACAGTTCTTTTGAATTAATACTTTTCAATTTTGGAAAATCGTGGTATACTATCACCATACCAAAAAACAAAGGAGGACCTTGTTATGGCAAACAAATATACTGGCACCCAAACCGAGAAGAACTTGATGGCTGCCTTCTCCGGTGAATCCGAAGCAAGAAACAAATACACTTATTTCGCATCCAAAGCAAAGAAGGAAGGCTACGAGCAGATCGCTGCGCTGTTCTTGAAAACCGCTGACAACGAGAAAGAGCACGCAAAACTGTGGTTCAAAGAACTGGATGGCATTAGCGATACCGCTCAGAATCTGGCAAACGCTGCCGCCGGCGAGAATTACGAGTGGACCGATATGTACGCCGGTTTTGCAGAGACCGCTGAAAAGGAAGGCTTTACCGAACTGGCTGCCAAGTTCCGTATGGTGGCTGCCATTGAAAAACACCACGAGGAGCGCTACCGTGCCCTGCTGAATAATGTAGAGACCGCACAGGTCTTTGCCAAGAGCGAGGTTAAGGTATGGGAATGCCGCAACTGCGGTCACATTGTAGTGGGCACCAACGCCCCCGACCTGTGCCCCACCTGCGCCCACCCCCAGGCATACTTTGAAATTCACGCCGAGAATTATTGATTTTGCCAAAATAGCCGTCGTTTGCGACGGCTATTTTTTCAGAGTGTCAAAAAAGGAGGCGTAAAAAATGCTGCTGGATATTACATTGCAGATCACGCCGGAAATGCGCCGTGGCGCGCCGGAAAAAGACGACCGGGCGTTGGTTGGTCATTTGGGCACCCATTTTGATGTGATGGACAAAGAGTTCCCCCTTGACTACACCTGCCGGGAAGGTATTATTTTCGATGTTTCTACCATCCGTGACCGGGATATAGAAGCAACTGACATTTCTATGGATCAGATCAAGCCGGATCAGTGTGTTATCTTTTTCACCGGCTATATTGAAGAAGAACCCTACGGAACAAAGACCTATTTTGCAGAGCATCCCCAACTGTCCCACAGTCTGATCGATAGGCTGCTGGACAAAGGCATCTCCATAATCGGCATCGACTGCTCCGGCATCCGCCGTGGCAAAGAGCACACGCCGAAAGACCAACTTTGCGCCGACCGGGGCGTGTTTGTGGTAGAGAATCTCTGCGGACTACAGCCTCTGCTCTCTGTCAAAACGGGTTTCACCGTCCATACCTATCCGGTGCGCTACAGCGGTATGACCGGACTTCCCTGCCGGGTTATTGCCCAGTTCTGATGTGCAAAACAAATCGCCCAAGCCAAACGGTTTGGGCGATTTTTATTATTGCAATTTCTTTTCTGCCTTCAGGGCATAGCGCATCGTGCGGTAGTTTAAAAATGCCTCGGTCTTTTTCAGCCGTTTGCCGCCGGCCATCCAACCGACAACGGACACCAGAAGCAAAACGCCCAGCACGCCCAACGCCAAATAGCAGATTTGCGTGAACAGCGGCATCATAATGATCTCCGTGACCATCGCAGGCAGGTACAAAAGCACCCACACCGGGGCAAACTTCACTGCCACCAGCGCCGCCCCAAAGACGATACTCAAAGCAAACAGCCATTTCCAAACGCCAAGGATCTTGCCTTTTTGTTTTCTGTAGCCTTTTTTCAAAACTTTCAGTTGTTCTTTCCGCTCGTCCATAATACCCTCTCGTGGAAAAGATTTTCTTTATCATACCATATATAGAAAACCAAAGTCAACCTTCTTGACATCAGGACGGTTTTCCTGAGCATCTTGCAAGGTGAATCGGTAATAGAGATCCATATTCTCTCCGTAGGCGCGACAAAAAACAAAAAGAGTCGTAAGGGCAACGCTCCGTAAGGAAGTATTGGTTTTGAACGGACCCTTTTCCGCTAAACTTCATAAAAAATCACCGAAATACGCCAGTATTCCGGTGATTTTCTTATTTGTTGATCGAAAAAGTTTCCACATCAAAACTGCGTAGCACCCGAAAAGGGCGGAGATTCTTGCAAGGCAAGGCAAAAAGCGCAGAAATACTTGATGTATTTCGAGCATTTTTAACGCAAAATTGCAGGGATAA
>JAZQBF010000191.1:0-9071 GCA_045545615.1 Faecousia sp. | reverse complement strand
GGCCCGCACTGTGCTGGGTGTGCCTGACGGAAAGAAGGTCACCTTCGCCGATGTTGCCGGTGCTGACGAAGAGAAGGAAGAACTGCAGGAAGTGGTAGACTTCCTTCGCAACCCGGAAAAATTCCGGGAAATCGGCGCCCGGATCCCTCACGGTATTTTACTTGCCGGCCCTCCCGGTACCGGTAAAACACTCCTTGCCCGGGCTGTGGCAGGGGAGGCAGATGTGCAGTTTTTGTCCATCTCCGGTTCTGATTTTATGGAGATGTATGTTGGCGTCGGCGCAAGCCGCGTCCGCGACCTGTTTGAGCAGGCAAAGAAGATCGCCCCTGCGATCATTTTCATCGATGAGATCGACGCAGTTGGCCGCAAGCGCGGCTCTGGTTTGGGTGGCGGTCACGATGAGCGGGAACAGACCCTTAACCAATTGCTGGTGGAAATGGACGGATTTGACCGCGCAGAAGGTGTGATCGTTCTTGCGGCAACCAACCGTCCCGACATTTTGGATCCTGCCCTTCTCCGTCCCGGTCGTTTTGACCGGCAGATCTATATCGGCTCGCCGGACTCCAAGGGCAGAGAAGAAATTTTGAAGATCCACGCCAAAGGCAAGAAACTGGACGATTCTGTGGACTTGAAAACCGTTGCTTTGGCTACTGTTGGGTTTACCGGCGCAGACCTGAGCAACCTGATCAACGAGGCGGCAATTATGGCAGCCCGGGATAACCGCCCGGTGCTGAATATGAAGGACTTAAACGATGCAATGATGAAGATCATTGCCGGTCCGGAAAAACGCAGCAGAGTACGCCTGGAGCGGGATCTGAAGATCACCGCGGTACACGAGGCAGGTCACGCAGTTGCAATGCACAGCCTGCCCACCCACGACCCGGTCCACCAGATCACCATTGTTCCCAGAGGACAGGCGCTGGGTATTACCTGGAGTTTCCCCAAGGAAGACAGCAACCATATGACCCGCAATGAGATGTATGAAAACATCGTGGGTCTGTTGGGCGGCAGAGTGGCAGAGGCTATCTTCCTGCAGGATATTTCCACCGGCGCATCCAACGATATCGACCGGGCGACAAAACTTGCCCGGGATATGGTTGCAAGATACGGTATGTATGATTCTCTGGGCACTGTGTCTTATCTCAACGGCGACGAAGTGTTCATTGGCAGAGATTATGAAAAGACCAAGAGTTATTCTGAGAAATTTGCCGGCTCTATTGACGATGCCGTTAAAACACTTATCGATAAGGCATATCACCACTGTGAAGAGATCCTTCGCCGTGATGCAGATAAACTCCGGGATGTTGTCCAGTTCCTGCTGGATCACGAGACGATGACCGGTAGCCAGTTTGCCCAGTGTATGGCAGGTCAACCCATTGAAGATGCAGGAGAGACCTCTCTGTTTGATACTTTCGCGGAAAAGAAAGAAACAACAGAAGAATAATACGATCCAAAATAAACCCCGGTTTGCGCTGTCAAGGCAAACCGGGGATCATTTATTCTATAGAACATACATATAAATGGCGAGAAACTGGAGCAAACTGCCCAGTACAACAAAAATGTGAAATACAGAATGCATCCACGGCTTCTTTACGCCAACGCCGTAAAGAATTGCGCCAATGGTGTAGGCGATGCCGCCACTGAGCAGAAGGTAAAATCCCTTTGCCGTCATTACTGCCATCGCCTGGGGTAAAACAAAAATCACAGCCCAACCCATAAATATATAGCAGATCATGGAAAACACATTATATTTTTTCAGGTCAATGGCGGTCAGCGTAGTGGCAAGGGCGGCAAGTCCCCATTCCAAAATCAAAAGACCCCACCCAATTGCGGGATACACCGGCAAAAAGGCAGAGAGTAAAATCGGGGTGTAAGTGCCGGCAATTAAAAAGTATATGGTGCAGTGATCGATGACCTGCATCACCTTTTTTCCGGTACATGGTTTCAATCCATGGTAGATACTGGACATGGCGTAAAGGGCGATCATAGAACCGCCGTAGATCCCAGAGCCGATAACACCGGCAGTACTTTGGGCAATAACAGATCGGATCACACACAGCGCCAATGCAATCATGCCCAAAGCGCCGCCAACAATGTGGGTGACCATATTCATAATTTCCTCGCCCCGGGAATACCGGGGGAGTTTCCGGTTGGATAGTTTAGTCCGCTTCATTGTGAAACCTTCTTTCCTGGTATGTTTTGATCCTACCACAATTGCCCTTCAAAGCCTACCGATTCTTAGGTTACTTGCCTACCTGGATAGGAGAGAAAGGGAGATTCTACCGGCAGGAGAGAAACAGAGAGAATAGTAGAATTGTCAAAAATGATCACGAAAACCGTCCAAATGTAAGATCAGTTGTGCAAAATGCATAAAACAAGAGCGGTTTTTTTGGCAGTGAAAATGTTTGTTTACAAGAAATTTTCATCCTTATTCCGTTTATTTATGCTATAATAATAGTGGCAGCAGGGCAGTTGCCAAAGCAGCGCAGTAAAGGAGCCACTATGAATAATATTTTGTTTTTCTTAATGCCAAAGGCCATGTGCGCCTTTGTCTATGATGACCATACCATCCGCCAGGCCTTGGAACGAATGGAAGCCTCCGGTTATGCGGCCCTTCCCATCCTCAACAAGCGTGGAGAATATCGCGGCACGCTGACAGAGGGTGATTTGCTGTGGGCGATGAAGAATCTCTGTTATATGGATATGCGCCAGGCAGAGGCCCGCAGAATTATGGAGATATCCCGCCGCAAGGATTACATACCTGTAAAAGTCACCGCCAATATGCACGATTTGGTTATGCGAGCAAGTTCTCAGAACTTTGTGCCCGTGGTGGATGACAAAGATACCTTTATCGGTATTATTACCCGCAGCGCCATCATCAAATACTGCCAGGAAAAACTCTTTCCTGAGGATTGAGAGCAAGAACCCTCTTCACAAGGAAGAGGGTTCTTTTTTGTTGCAAAGAAGGCACAGTTCTGCTATAATTAACATAAGTATACTTGTGATCCCACGGAGGAAGCATTATGGATGATGCAAAGTTAAAAAAACAAATAGGGCGGAATATCGTTTCTTACCGCAAGCGCAGCCAAATGACCCAGGCGCAACTGGCAGAGAAACTGAACTATTCCGATAAAGCCGTTTCCAAGTGGGAGCGGGGCGAGTCAATGCCGGATGTGCTCACATTGGTGCAGATCGCGGAGCAATTTGATGTGACCGTCAATGATATTTTGGTAGATCCGGATGCGCTGCCCACACAGACGGGACCGGTGGTCCGGGTGATGGGCAAGGCTGTTGAAAAGAATCTGAAACGGAAAGCGGATAAACGGATCATCCTTAGTTTGTCTTCGCTGTTGGTTTGGTTTATCGCGCTGTTTTGTTATGTGCTGCTTTCTATTTTGGATGTGCCTAAAAGTTGGGTGGCATTTATCTATGCGATCCCTGCGGATGCCATCGTTCTTTTGAGCCTTCGTTCTGCCTGGAAGGATTTTCGGTGGAATCAGATGCTGATCTCCGCTATTATGTGGGGCGGACTTTTGAGTGTGTTTGCCTCGGTTTTGGCGTTTGTGGATGCAGGCCTTTGGGTAAAACTGTGGCAGATATTCCTGCTGGGTATTCCCGGACAGGCGGCGATCTTGTTATGGTCTCGGCTGTTCCGCAAGCAACCGCGGGAGGATAACCATGGATAAGAAGAAATTGCGTAGGGAGATTCGGGAACGGAAAAAAGCAATGACCCCGGCGCAGATGGAAGAAAAAAGCAAGCGGCTGAAAGAGCAGTTCTGCGATTGTGAGCAGTACCGCAGAGCCACAACGGTCTACGGCTATATGCCTTATAACCAGGAGGTCCGCACCATTCCGATCTTAGAGCAGGCGCTTGCCGACGGAAAAAAAGTGGCAGTACCGAAAGTGTACGGCGATACGATGCGCTTTATCTATCTTTCCGATCTTACTGCTGTGGAAAACAGCAATATGGGGATCCCCGAGCCTATTGCCGATGAGCCTGTGGCAAAGGATCCTACGGCGCTTGTTTTAATGCCCGGTGTGGCTTTTGACACAGAAGGTCACCGCATTGGCTATGGCGGCGGATATTATGATAAATTCCTTGCGCAAGAACCCAATCATCCGACGGTGGCATTGTGCTACGATTTTCAAGTGTTTACAAAACTGGAAACTGAGGAATTTGATATTCCCGTTGATCTTGTGCTTTGGGCATAAAGGAGAAAGATAAATGAAATGGCTTCCCATGCTGATCATTGCAGCGCTGATTTTCGGCGTCTGCTTTTTGGTCGATAAAGGATTTACAAAAGTGTTCCGTGGAAAAAAAGAACATACATCCGGTCTCTCTGTGCGCCTGAGCAAGCGTTATGGCACGGCGGGGTTGATCCTGTTCATTTTGGGTGTGGCGGCGCTGTTTTTGTATACCTGGCTGATGATCGCTGCCGGTATCTTGCTGATGGTTGGTGGTGTTGCGCTGATCGTTTACTATATGACTTTCGGCGTTTTTTATGATGATGACAGTTTTGTGCTGACCACATTCGGCAAGAAAAGCAAATCCTATCACTACCGGCAAATTGTCGGACAGCAACTGTATAACAGCGCCGGAAGTATTGTGATAGAACTGTATATGGATGACGGACGCGCTGTACAACTCCAATCCGGAATGACAGATGTGTATGCATTTTTGGATACGGCGTTTTCTGCCTGGTTGCGGCAAACCGGAAAGAAAAAAGAGGACTGCAGTTTTTACGACCCGGAGAACAGTTGCTGGTTCCCGCCTGTAGGAGAATAATATGCACATTCCAAAAGGAACTACCGCTGAAGTGGAACTGGTCACATTCGACCGGGCGCTTGCGGCGGCAAATACCGAAAACCCGGAGTACGATATTTCCAAGTGGCTCTACGCGCCCAATTTTTATTCGGAATACCGTTATATATTGGGCACACGGGGCAAAAAACCGCTGATATGTATTGGCATCAACCCGTCAACTGCAAAACCCGACGATTTGGACAACACCCTGAAATCTGTGGAGCGGATCGCCCTTGGCAACGGTTTTGACAGTTTCATTATGTTCAATGTCTACGCCCAGCGGGCAACAGACCCGGATGCGATGGAAAAACAGTGCAATCTGCGTTTGCACAAAGAAAATATGGAAGCATTTCGATATGTGCTGTCCATATCCGAAAATCCTGCGGTTTGGGCAGCCTGGGGCACGATCATCGAAAAGAGAGAATATCTTCCCCAATGCGTAAAAGATATGGTCAACATTGGTCAGCAGTACGGCGCTAAGTGGTACTGCGCCGGCGCTGTGAGTAAAAAGGGACACCCCCATCATCCGCTGTATCTGCGAAAGGATGAAAAAATCAAACCCTTTGATGTAGGTTCTTACTTAAATGCTTTATAAGAGGTAGTTTTTGTGTGGAATGAATGCGATACTTGTTGGTACTTTGATTATGACGAAGAATTTGAGGAGTACTACTGTATGATGGATCTGGATGAGGATGAAGTATACCGCATCCAAACAAACCCAAACGGTCGCTGCCCTTATTACCGGCAGGGCGATGATTATACATTGGCAAGGAGACAGTAACGATGAAAAAAGTGCTTTTGCTGTTGCTGGTGATTTTGTTGCTTTCGGGCTGCGGCTCGAAGGGGCAGGATCAGGAAACCGCAACAACACAAGACCAAACCACGGCGCCAACGGCTAACCTTGGGAGTTACCAACCCGGTCACCACATTGAGCAGGAAACAAACGGCGCTGTGCAGGTTTTTGATCCGCAGATCAGCAATGTTACCGGCGCTTATATGTTTGGCAACAATCTTCTGGTTTTGTCCGGGGAAGAAAATGTAAATTTGACGTTGCTTGCCGGAAACAAACTTACCCACTATGCATCGGCCCAGACGACGCTCAATTTAAATAGCGACCTATGCAGTTATGCCACCACTACCGATGGTTTCGCCTATTACGATGTGGCTACCTACGAGATCGTCTATTTAAATGTAAAACTGTTGGAAGACAGCCGCTTGCATCTTCCGGAAGGTATCTCCGGCAAGCCATTCATTTCCGAATCCGGAAAGGTCTATTATGCAGTCGAAGACCAGATTCGGGAAGTAACGCCGGACACGCAAATTCCCCGTATGATCAAAAAAGTTGCCGGCAAAGATCTGCAATTGCAGCAGTTTATCTTTGACGGAGGCGTTTTGGGCTGTGTTTACACAGATGAATATGATCATACGCGCAGTTTGTATATTTCCGGTGAAACGGGTGAGACGTTGCGGGAAGGGGAGATGGCATTATCCGTCGATTCATGGGGCGACAGTTATTTGTTCACCCGTATGGATGGAGTCGTAAAACAGCAGATCGTTGGATCACGGGATGGTGAGGCGCAAAGCCTGAACCGGAGCGTTTTCGCACCGCTGTTGCGATTGAATGCGGTGTTGTTACAACAAACCGGGGATGCCGGTCAAGTTCTGTCTGTGTGCGATTTGCCTACGGGTAAAATTATCTCGCAGTTCACACTTAGCGCCGAAACGCCAGATTTTGCGATCGTGGGTAACGATTGCATCTGGCTGGTTATAAAAGATTCTCAAAGCGACAAACAACGCTTTTGTTGCTGGGACTATACCAAAACTGCCGTCGAAACAGAGGAGATCGTCACCGGACAACTTTATACCGCAGAATCACCCAATACGGCGGCGTTGGAAACCTGCCAAAATCGGGTGGACGAACTCAATAAAAAGTACAATGTCAAGATCCGTATATGGGAAGAAGCGGTCAAAGTGCAGGAAGACCATATCCTTGTTCCGGAGCACCAGGTATCTGCCATTACAGATATCCTCGACCGGATGGAAACGGCTTTGTCCGCCTTGCCAGAAAATTTTATGCGTAAAACCGGCGATAGAAATACAGTACGTATCTGCATCGTCCGCAGTATCGATGGCGACCAAAAGGCAGTGAACTTTTGGGACAAAGACGGAGATGTGTTTTTGGCGTTTGCCGTGGATTCCCAGTTTGAAACAGACTTTCCTCTGATGCTGGGTTATCCGGTTGTCAGCCATATTCTGGGAAATTCCGCCCAAATGGATTACTGGAACGACTACAATCCCGAAGGTTTTGTCTATGGAACAGAAAAATCGGAGTATCTGGAAGGGCAGACCCGGGCCTTTGCGGACAGCGTTTCTATGAAGACGATCACCGATGATCGCAGCCGCATATTCGCCTATGGTATGATGACGGATCAGGAGGAGATGTTCCAATCGGAGGCGATGCAGGGAAAACTGAAACTTCTGTGCGAAGCCATCCGGGAGACATACCGCCTGACATCGTATGAAGAGCCGCTTCCCTGGGAGCAATATCTCCAAACACCCATAACACCTCAATAAAAATATCCCGCAGACCACGTCTGCGGGATATTCTTTATTCGCTCATAATTTCCTTTAACATCTCACGGTTTTTATCCAGGTCAGGGAGCAGAACAGACATACCTCTGATCATTGTCATTTGGTATGCGCCATCTGCGGGAACGCGTCTGGTCTGCAGGGATTCAATATCGCCAATCATAGGGAAGACATCAAATAACAAACCGACCAATTCGTTTTGCGGCATATCTGTACTGACAAGGGGAAGGATCTGATTCATCAGTTCGTTCATTTGCGTAAGGTTCATATTGCGAACGCCGCCGAATAAGGCGTTCAAAACGGTTTTTTGTCGGTCTGTACGACCAAAATCGCCGTTGCCTACATTACGAATACGGGAGTAGGCCAACGCCTGCTCGCCGGTAAGGTGATTGACACCTTCTCTCAAATACCAGGTTCCTGCGCTGGAATTATTCAAATCCCAGTTGCCACGGCGGTTTAGGTAGGCAGCCTCGGATGCGGTCAGTTCTACATCCACACCGCCTAAAATATCAACAGCCTTTTGGAATCCAGAGAAATCGATCTCCACATTGCCGTCAATGTGAACGCCAAAGTTCTTTTCGATGCATTCATCCAGCAACTGTGTGCCCCCAAGGAAATAACTGACATTGATGCGGTTGTCTTGGTAGCCGGGGATCTGCACATACAGATCACGCATAAAAGAGGTTAGGGTAATGGTCTTTTCCGCTTTGTTAATGGTGCAGAGGATCATAGAGTCCGATCTGGCGCGGGATTCGCCTTTTCTGCGGTCCTGGCCAACAAGCAGGATGTTGATGATATTCTGACCTTGACCGAACAAGTAATCCGGATCGTCAGCCCAGTTCACATCTGTGGCATCCATAGTAGGACCGGTAAAGGTGACCTCGGTGTTTTCATTTTCTTTCAGAAAATCATCGATCTCCGATTGGGACAATGTACCCATGGTTGTCTCCGGGTTTTGATATTGGATCAAGCCGAGAATATGGTCCGCATAAATCGTAATAGCCAGCAATGCCGCCAAAATAATCGACAAAACAACACACAGAACAATTAAAACGGTGCGTTTTTTGGAATGATTCTTATTCTTTTCTCTATCTTTCATATTCTGTCTCCTTCAATGAGTGCCTACGGAATGGGATTATATACATTAAATATGAACAAAATATGAACAATTGAAGAATATAAAAAAGATTGCGGCGAAAACCGCAATCTTTTCCAAATTATTTCTTTCTGAAGGACATACAGTCGGTGCACTGATCCATAGAAGGGTTAGCCTCATGGGTGCCGACCATAATCTTTTCCAGGGAGCAGTAGTTGGCCTCATCGCAGTGATGTGCGCACTGCTTAACGGTGCACTCGATGCTTTTGTTTGCGTTGCAGTTCATAACATATTCCTCCTTTTTCTTGAGATAAGCATATTATGACCGAATTTCAGAAAATAAACCGCAAAAAAGTAGGTAATCGCGTTATGAGAGATTGACAATTTCCTTCCTTGCTTGTATAATATTACCCGGAAAAAACACAAAAAAGCCAAATACTTTTTTGAAAAGAAAGGAAAATTGCCATGATTTATAGTGCAGAAGTACAGCATATGTGCTCCGTGGCCAAGGGCGCCTATCACGGTCCCGCTCCCATTCCCGAAGAGGGCAAGTGGGTTCAGGTCAAGGAAATTAAGGATGTC
>JAZQBF010000190.1:0-4393 GCA_045545615.1 Faecousia sp. | reverse complement strand
CTGCTCCCGGACACGGGACTGCGGTATCTGTCCACAACGATGTTCGAAGAATAAATTCCAATTTATCCAGGCGTTGATCTACTTGCGCACCATATGCCTCCCCTTGTCAGGGGAGGTGGGTGAAATCCTCGATTTCAGCCGGAGGGGTAGTCTCTCCCCCAGTCACCTGCGGTGACAGCCCCCTCGTCAGAGGGGGCCAAATAAGTGCGTCATAAAATTTATAACAACTCTATAAACCGAAATTTTAAAAGCCGGGTGCAACAGCACCCGGCTTTGAATTCTTTTAGTTGCCTAATTTGCGGATCTGCGCCCCAAGGGCGGTGAATTTGCCGATGACATTTTCGTAGCCGCGCTCCACAAAGTGGATGTCTTCTACCACGGTGGTTCCCTCTGCCGCAAGACCGGCGATCACCAGCGCCGCGCCTGCCCGAAGATCGTGGGCGTAAACAGTAGCGCCGTAAAGTTTGCCCTTGCCGGTGACGGTGGCGGTTTTGCCGCTGATCCGGATGTCTGCGCCCATATCACAAAGTTCTGTACAGTAGCCGAAGAACCGGGTCTCATACACACTTTCAGTCAGACGGCTGACACCCTCTGCCAAAGTCATACACACACAGATCTGCGCCTGCATATCTGTGGGGAAGCCGGGATAAGGACGGGTCTTAACAGTGGTATTGCGGAGTTTGCCGGTGGACTGAACACGGATCGCATCGTCATAGTTGGTGATCTTCGCGCCCATTTCCTGCAACTTGGAAGTGATACAGTCCATGTGCTTGGGGATCACGTTTTTCACCAGCACGTTGCCGCCGGCTGCGGCTACTGCCGCGATATATGTACCCGCCTCGATCTGGTCGGGGATGATGGCGTATGCGCCGCCGTCCAATTTCTCCACACCTTTGATCTTCACCGTATCGGTGCCGGCGCCGGAGATCCGGGCGCCCATGGTGTTCAGAAAGTTGGCAAGGTCAACAATGTGCGGCTCTTTCGCCGCGTTTTCGATCACCGTCTGACCGGGGGTCAGCACTGCCGCCAGCATAATGTTCACCGTTGCGCCAACGCTGACCATATCCAGGCTGACACGGCTGCCCTGGAGACCCTCTTCTCCGGCGTAGAGGTTTACATAATCATTGAATTCGTCCACTTCTGCGCCCAAGGCGATAAAGCCTTTGATATGCTGGTCAATGGGACGGTTGGCAAAGTTGCAACCGCCGGGCAACGCCACCCGAGCCTGACCGAAACGTCCCAAAAGGGCGCCCATCAGATAGTAACTGGCGCGCATCTTCCGTACCAGATCCGGATTGGGGTGGGTGCTGGTGATCCGGGTGCAGTCCAAAAGCACCGTTCCGTTCCCTTCCCGCACCACAACTGCGCCCATATCTTCCAGAATATCCAAAAGAATACGCACATCGGAAATATCCGGCACATTCTCCACCCGGCACTTGCCACTAACCAGAATGGCAGCCGGTAATATTGCAACAGCGGCATTTTTTGCACCGCTGATGGTCACTTCACCGTTCAGAGGTCTGCCGCCCGTGATCTCATATCTTGCCAAGGAAAATCCACTCCTTGTAAAAAATCATAACTTAAGCCGGAAATCAATTACCGGCTCTATGGAAAGTATAACATAATTCTGTAATTATGTAAAGTAGGTTTTGCAGATTTTTTATCGGCGTAAACCCTTTGGATAATGGTTTTTCAGAATATTTCCGTCACCTTTTCCCCAACCGATGCTGTAGCCGTCCACCGTTACCAAACACCAGCCGCTGACCTTTGCGGCAAGGGTCTCTCCGTGTAAATAGGCAGCGATTTCCTTGCTATCTGCCGGCAGATCCCAAACATTCTTCGCCGATTTTAGCCACAACGCCAGACCATGGGCAGGCTGAAACCGGTCTTTTTTCATCTCACCCAGTTCCAAACCGGGACGCAGCACCCGGACACCCCCAATATCGGGCATTCCCGCGGTTGCCCAGTAAAGGCTCTGTCCAAAGGAAACCGCCTTGCCTGCAGGCAGCGAAATATCCATATCCTTGGCAAATGCCTGCCATGCCTTAGGAAGGGTCTCCCCTTTTGGGACTGTTGCCCGGTCTTCCGGTACGCCGCTGCGGCGGAAAACTGCGGCAAAATGCCCTTCCCCCAGCAATTTGTGGGGCCAAAGGCGGAATGCGCCCTTGCCGCTTTCCGCAAACCAGGGCGCGGACACTTCTTCCGGCGTAAAATCCGGGTGGTCTGCCAGGAAACGCTCTACGGTCTGCTCGTTTTCCTCCGGGGCAAAGGTACAAGTAGAGTAAACCAGTCGTCCGCCGGGGCGCACCAGGGATGCGCCGGAATGGAGAATTTCTCTCTGCCGCCGGGCGCACATCTGCACGGTCTCCACACTCCAGTCCGTCACCGCCGCCTCTTCTTTGCGGAACATACCCTCACCGGAGCAAGGGGCATCGATAAGCACTTTATCAAAAAATTCCGGGTAGTGTTTTGCCAGGTTCTCCGGGTGCTCGTTGGTGACCAACGCGTTGGCAACACCCAGCCGCTCAATATTGCGGCTGAGGATCTTTGCCCGCTTGGGATTGATCTCGTTGCAAAGGAGAAATCCCTCCCCTGCCATTTTCCCTGCGATTTGGGTAGTCTTACCCCCGGGAGCGGCGCAAAGGTCGCAGACATATTCTCCCGGTTGGGGCGCAAGCAATGTCACCGGTGCCATTGCGCTGGCCTCTTGTAAGTAGTATACGCCTGCCTCGTGATATGGGTGCAGACCGGGGCGGGCGCAGGGATCGTAATAAAAGCCCTTTTCTTCCCAGGGAACGGGATCGCCCACAAAGGGCAGGCTGGGCGCATCCCCTTTTAAGGGATTAAACCGCAGGGCAACTGCCCGGGGGCGCTCCAAACTCTCCAAAAAAGCCGGGTATTCAGACCCCAGCATTGCTTCCATTCTCTCCAAAAATTCAGTTGGCAGCATAGCGCACCATCCTCAAATTAAATCTTATGTTTTTGCCTTGTCAAAGGAAGAAATTGACAATGGACAATTGACAATTGTTGTGTCGGCAATGCCGACGATTGAATAAACACCTCATCCGGATTTGCTTTGCAAAGCCTAGTTCCCCTCTAGGGGAAGGCTTTATCGCTGTTATTTTATCATAACCGATTGCAAATTGCTACATAAAAAAGCGGCGCTGTTTTTAGCAGCGCCGCTTTTAAGTTTGGAATTATTCGTCAGCCTTAGCCTCGTCGATGATCTTCTGCTGGTTGGCCTTGGGCACTTCTTCATAACGGACAAATTCCATTGTGAAGGAGCCGCGAGCCTGGGTCATAGCCCGAAGGTCGATGGCGTAACTGCTCATCTCAGCCATGGGGACTTCTGCCTCTACCACGGTGTTGCCGTCAGCATCGGGCGTCATACCCAGAGGACGGCCGCGGCGCTTGCTCAAATCGCCCATAACATCGCCAACATAGGCTTCGGGAACGGTAACTGCCAGAGCGCCGATGGGCTCAAGCAAGGTGGGCATTGCGTTGGGCATTGCTTCCTTGAATGCCAGGATAGCAGCCAGTTTAAATGCCATTTCGTTGGAGTCCACAGGGTGGTAAGAGCCATCGTACAGAACAGCCTTCAAACCGACCATGGGATAGCCAGCCAGAGGACCTTTCTGAACGGCTTCCTGAATGCCCTTTTCAACTGCGGGATAGAAGTTCTTGGGAACAGAGCCACCGAAGACCTCTTCGTCAAAGATCAGTTCGTCCTGCTCTTCCTGGGGCTCAAAACGAACCCAAACATCACCGAACTGACCGGAGCCGCCGGTCTGCTTCTTATGACGGCCGTGTGCCTCCACCTTTTTCTTGATCTTCTCACGGTAAGCAACCTTGGCGGGGCTAAGCACTGCGTCAACGCCGAAGCGGGACTTCAGTTTTGCAACCAGAACATCCAGGTGCTGATCGCCGGTGCCAGAGACAACGATCTGCTTGGTCTCAGCATTGTTCACCACGGTGAAGGAGGGATCTTCCTCGTTCAAACGGTTCAAACCTGCGCCAACCTTGTCTTCCTGACCTTTGGTCTTGGGAGCGATGGCCATGGAGTAAACAGCGGGTGCGTAGGGGATGCCCTTCAGGCTGACCACCTTACGGGGGTCACACAGGGTATCGCCGGCCTTGACCTTATCCATCTTGCCGATGGCGCCGATGTCACCACAGGACAGTTCTTTGACCTCGGTAGCCTTCTTGCCGCACATAGCGTCCAGACGACCCAGTTTCTCAGTCTCGCCGGTACGGGCGTTGACCAAGGTGGTGTCGGAAGTGATAGAGCCGGAGAGGACTTTCACATAGGAGTACTTGCCGTACTGGTCGGAAACGGTCTTCCACACGAATGCAGAGGGAACGCCGCCGGGAGATACCACGAATTCTTCGACTG
>JAZQBF010000189.1:0-4390 GCA_045545615.1 Faecousia sp. | reverse complement strand
CGTACTGGATCAGATTCGTATCCAAAAGGATGGCGGCGCACCTGCAGAAGCTGCAGAATAATTCATTCGTAAACACACAAACATTACAATTCATTTAACATTTAGGAGGAAATTACAATGGCTAGTGAAAAAGTCACTGCTCTCGTTGAGGAAGTTAAGGGTCTGCCCGTTCTGGAACTGTCCGAACTGGTTCACACTCTGGAGGAGGTTTTCGGCGTTTCCGCCGCTGCTGCTGCTGTTGCTGCTCCCGCTGCTGGCGGTGCTGCTGAGGCTGCTGAAGAGAAGACCGAGTTCGACGTTATCCTGAAGAACGCCGGCGCTTCCAAGCTGAACGTTATCAAGGTTGTCCGCGCTGTTACCGGCCTGGGTCTGAAGGACGCAAAGGATCTGGTTGACAACTGCCCCAAGACTCTGAAGGAAGCTGTCTCCAAGGAAGACGCAGAGAAGATGATCGCAGAGCTGAAGGAAGCTGGCGCAGAAGCCGAGATGAAATAATCTCAGCCTATCATGCTACACAGATACAGCCGCCGGTTTTACTGGCGGCTGTTTCCTTTTTAGGAGGCTTTTATGACCGAGATCATTGCATATTTTCAATCTCTTGATCTGAATTTCGACCATTTATGGAAAATCAGCCTTACTTTACTGGCAGGCACACTTTTGCTCGCGCTGATCGGCAGATTTGCTTTTGGTAAGAAATCCACCCTCAATTGCGCTGTTTCTTCTGCCATTGCCATTTTGTTTATTTACGCGGTCACTGTCCTGCTGCAAAGTATTGGCGCCCAATTTGAACGCTTCCTCGCGCCGCTGCCCTTTGTGCGTATCGACGCAGATTCCCTTAGCGTTTTTTCTTTTGTCGGCGCCCACTACACCACCATTTGCTCCGAACTTCTGAGCATGATCATTTTGGCGTTTCTGGTGAATCTGACTGACGGTTGGCTGCCCAGCGGAAAAAATGTTTTTACCTGGGTGTTCTTCCGCTCTGTGACTGTGGTTTTGGCAATGGCGTTGCATCTTGTGGTGGTTATGCTTTTCAGAACATATCTGCCCGAAGGCATCGTTATTTATGCGCCCACCGTGCTTCTTGCCCTTTTGGTTTTAATGCTTTGCACCGGCGCGCTGAAACTCGTGATCGGCACGATTCTCAGCATCAACAATCCCATTATCGGTGGACTTTATACATTTTTCTTTGCCACTGTTATTGGCAAGCAGATCAGCAAAGCCGTGTTGACGACGATTATTTTAGTTGCCATCGTTTTTGCTCTTAACTATTTCGGCTGCGCTGTTATTTCCATTGCAGCGTCGGCGTTGATCGCATACATTCCCTTTGTGGTTTTACTGATCGCACTGTGGTATGTTGTTAAAAAATTACTTTGATTATTATAAGGAGAGATCTTATGACCAAACTCCTTTTGGGTCTTTTTGTAAAAGATAAAAACAGCGATCCATCCAATCAGCGGGCGCAGATCGGTAAACTTTCCGGTTTCACCGGTATTGTTTGCAATATCCTGCTCTTTGGAATGAAACTGCTGATCGGTATTGTTTCCGGCTCTGTGTCCATTACCGCAGACGCTATGAACAACTTATCCGACGCCTCCAGTTCCATTGTAACGCTGTTAGGTTTCAAGTTGGCGGAAAAGCCTGCCGATGCAGACCACCCCTACGGACATGCAAGATTTGAGTATCTTTCCGGTCTTGCAGTTGCGGCGATGATCATTGTCATCGGTTTTGAACTGGCAAAATCCTCTGTGGAAAAGATCATTACCCCCTCCCCTGTTGCTGTATCCTTACCGCTGGTCATAACCCTTTTGGTTTCCATTGGCATTAAGATATGGTTGGCAGTTTTCAACCGGAAACTGGGCAAAATGATCCGCTCCTCCGCATTGGAAGCAACAGCCTCCGACAGCCGCAATGATGTAATCGCCACCGGCGCTGTTTTACTGGCTGCCATTATAGAGCGATTCAGCGGCTGGCAAATTGACGGCTATATTGGCCTGGGTGTTGCGCTGTTTATCCTTTATAGCGGCGCAATGCTGGCAAAGGATACCATCAGCCCTCTTTTGGGCGAAGCCGCCAGTCCGGAATTGCAGCAACTGATCATCAAAGTTGTGAGCGATTGTCCCAAAGTATTGGGCTATCACGATTTGATGGTACACGATTACGGTCCGGGTCAGCGGTTTGCCAGTTTGCATGTGGAAATGGACTGCAATGAAGATCCCCTGCTCTGCCACGGCATTATTGACAATATTGAGCGGGAATGTCTGGAAAAGCACAATGTACATTTGGTGGTTCACTACGATCCGGTGGTGACCGGCGACGAGGCTCTTGCCAAGACCAGAAATATGGTCTTGGAAATCGTAAAAGACTTTGACAGCCGTATGTCCATTCACGACTTCCGTATGGTCCCCGGCGGTGTGCACACCAATTTAGTTTTCGATGTGGCGCTGCCCGATGACCTTATAAAAGAAAAGGCTGCTATCAAAGACTTTGTTGAAAACAAAATGCGGGAGAAAACCGGTGAGGTTTACTACGCCGTTATTACCTTTGACCCTGCCGCCTTTAACCACGAATAAAGGAAAATCTCACAGCCAGTTGGCTGTGCGATTTTTTATAATGTCTTATTTCTTCTTGGGTGCCTTGATCTTATTAAGTTTTGCGTTCAGATCCAGCAGTTGCTCCTTGGTGAACTTCACGTCCATCATACCGCCCATCAAAGTGAACAGGCGGAGCACGGTAAAGCCGTTCATCATGCTCATCATATCGGCATTCAGTTCGAAGCCCATGGCTTCCATCTTGCCATCTTCGCCGTTTTTGCCGCCCTTGCCGCCCATCATCTTGGCAAACATACCCATAAACAGCAGTTTGCCCTGAACGGTAGAGACAACATCGCCCATCTTGTCATTCAAAGACAGATAGCCTTCCTTGGTCTCGATGTCGAACCAGTTCAGGATCGCACCTTCTTCCACCAGGCGATACTTCTCGTTGAAGGTATCCACCTTGCAGATAACGCTCTCATCGGTGCAAGCACCGGCAACAGCCTTCAAATGGGTCGTACCGGCGTTGGGTACATCGAAATAGAAGAAGTGGTCTGCGGCTTCCTTAACGCCCAGAGATACGCCGTTGGCAAACAGTTCCACAGCAGGCAGGTTGGAGTACACAGTAACCTTGGTTACATCCTCAACACGGTCCACATAGCGCTTGCCGCACAGATGGACGAAAGGCTCGTCGGAAAGCCATGCCTTGTAAGCATAGAAGGAGTCCTTCTTGTACTTACGGTCGAAGGTCACCAGACCTTTGTGGTTCTGACCGTTCTCGCCGCCCTCGTTACGGGCATCTGCGCCAAAGTCGAACATATTCCATACATGGGTTGCCCACATATACTTGCGGGAGAACAGTTGCTTGATCAGTTCTTCGTGGTAGTATGCCTGGTATTCCTCGGTGTAGTCGCCCTGTCTGGGTTCGGAGGTGTGCCAATCCAGCGCCTCACAGCCATACTCGGAACAGCCGATGGGAATATTGGGATGCATCTCGTGGAACTTATCGAACCAGGGGCCGTTCATGGAAGTATCGCCGCCGTACCAGCCGAAGTAGTGGTTGTAGGAAACCACATCGGGGATCTGCAGGTAAGGATCTTCCATCTTGCACATAGAAACCGCTGCGATAGTAGTCAGACGAGTCTTGTCCATTTCGTGGCACAGATCGTTCAAAATGCGGTGGTTCTCCAGCAGGTCTTCATCGGAACCACCGATAGAGATCTCGTTGGAAAGACCCCAAACCACGATACTGGGGTGGTTGTAGTTCTGGACGATCAGTTCCTTCATCTGGGAGATGGTGTTCTCACGACCGGTGGGCATATGCTTGGAGATATAGGGAATCTCAGCCCAGATGACCATGCCGTACTCATCGCACAGGTCATAGAAATACTGGTCGTGCTGATAGTGGGCCAGACGGATGGTGGTGCAGCCGATTTCGTCGATGAACTTCATATCCTCCTCGTGGTGTTCGGGCAGCAGAGCGTTGCCGATGCCCCAGCGGTCCTGGTGGCGGGAAACACCGCGAAGGGGATACTCCTCGCCGTTGAGGATGAAGCCCTTTTCGGGGTCGATTTCATAGGTGCGGAAGCCGATGCGGGTGGAAACGGTGTCCAGAACCTCGCCGTTCTCCAGCAGTTCAGCCTTCACAGAGTACAGATAGGGGCCCTTGCGGCCGTGCCACAGGTGCACAGAGGGGATGTCGATGGTGACGGTGCCCTCGGCAGACTCGGCGGTGAAGTTCTTGCAGCCACAACGGGAGGTAACGGTGTAACGGACGGTCTGGCCTTCCTTCTGGTTGGTGACCCAGGACTCGATGACGGCCTTGCCGTCCTTGCCATCGATGACGGGGGTGACCTTCA
>JAZQBF010000188.1:0-4711 GCA_045545615.1 Faecousia sp. | reverse complement strand
GGACATCTTGGACAGTTGTCGCCATCGCTGCCGACTACTTTTTGCGAGATCGCCAACGCAACAAAATAAAAATTTTGTTGCGTTGGCGGTAAGGATGTGCTATAATGAGGTCAAAGAATAGATTCAGGAGGTTATTTTATGAAGAGATATAATGATGTGCCCCAAGTTTTAAGGGATTTCCTTACATATCACGAAACGATCAAAGGACAATCACAACTCACCATTTCCGAATACTATTTAGATCTGCGTATGTTTCTTCGCTTTATAAAACTGATGCGTAATGATATGCCGATCCATACAACTCTGGATGATATCGATATTCGTAACGTTACATTAAATGATATAAAGGATATTACCACATCCGATGTATTTGATTTTCTTTCATATCTTGCCAACGACCGTTCCTTTTCTCAGGATGTGTCCGGTATCAGTGCATCCTCCAGAGCAAGAAAATTATCTGCCATTAAATCCTTCTTTAAATATCTCACAGTCCGAACAAAGCAATTAACAGAAAATCCGGTTGCAGACTTGGAGTATCCTAAAATTCGCAAAAGTCTACCAAAATATCTGACAATGGAACAATCTACAAAACTTTTGCAATCCGTTGATGGTCAAAATAAGTTGCGTGATTATGCTATTTTGATGCTATTTTTAAATTGCGGCATTCGACGCAGTGAATTAGTTGGCTTAAATTTATCGGATGTTTATGAAGATCGGATCCGTGTAGTCGGCAAAGGAAACAAAGAGCGATTTGTGTATTTTGGCGTTCCCTGCCGAAAAGCAATCGAAGCCTACCTTGTCGAACGCAACAAAAAAACACTATCTGATAATAAAGCGCTGTTTGGTTCCCGTGACGGAAATCGCATCAGTGTAACCGCAGTACATCGTTTAGTTAAAAAAGCATTGTTAAAAGCCGGTCTTGATGAATCCATGTTTTCCGCCCATAAATTGCGTCACACAGCAGCAACAATGATGCTTTCCGGTGGCGTCGATGTAAAAACTGTCCAAGAAGTTTTGGGCCATGAAAATTTGAACACAACCCAGATCTATACCCACATTGAAAATACAGAATTAAAGATTGCTGCAGAGGCAAATCCGTTGTCAAAACTGGATTTTTCCGAATCCCCTCTCCCCTCTTTAGACGACGAAGATTTGTAAACAGAGGCTTAAATTAGCGCAATTTCGATTGCTTCCCGGAGGTTTTTGACCTTATAAACGGTCAGACCTTCGGGTATTTCTATTTTTTCTGCATTATTATAAGGGATAATACACTTTTTAAATCCCAATCTGGAAATTTCACTTAAACGCTGATTCATTTGCGTAACGCTTCGAATTTCACCAGTAAGACCAACTTCACCGATTGCCACTGTATCATTTGGGATGATCTGATCTCTGTAAGATGATGCAACAGCAAGTAAAACAGGCAAATCTGCTGCAGGCTCGTCCAGTTGCAAACCGCCTATAACATTGATATATGCATCAAACATATTCAGTTTCATACCGCCACGTTTTTCAGCAACGGCAAGAAGTAACGCAGCCCGGTTAAAATCGAAGCCGTCCGCCGTTCTTCTTGGTACATTAAAAGTTGTCTTTGCAACAAGCGCCTGAATCTCAGCCAGCAACGGGCGTGTGCCTTCCATTATACAGGCGACACAAGTTCCGGATGCATTTTCTGGGCGTCCGGAAAGGAGCATTTGCGACGGATTCGGTACTTCCCGCAAGCCTTTATCAAACATTTCAAAAACACCGATCTCATTTGTGGAGCCAAACCGGTTTTTTGCCGCACGCAAGAGACGGTAACTGGTGTTAGCATCTCCTTCAAAATATAGAACACAATCAACCATGTGTTCCAGCACTTTAGGACCGGCAATGGCACCGTCTTTATTGATATGTCCGACTACAAATACCGTAATGCCCTGGATCTTAGACAATTGCATCATCGTCATAGTGCAGTCCTTCACCTGTGAGACACTGCCGGGAGAAGAATCGTTGTCTTCGTTATACAATGTTTGGATGGAATCTACGATCAAAATATCCGGAGAAATAGATTCTACCGCAGATACAATATCCGTCAAACGGGTTTCAGACAACACAAACAGTCCGTCGGAGTCTACGCCGAGACGTATGGCGCGCATTTTTAACTGACGTTCGCTTTCCTCACCGGAAACATAAAGCACTTTGCGGCCGCCGCAGAGGCTGCTGCAGATCTGTAATAACAGTGTAGACTTGCCAATACCGGGCGCACCGCCCACCAAAACCAACGATCCTTCAACAGCGCCGCCGCCTAATACGCGGTCCAGTTCACTAAGACCCGTCGAAAAACGAATCTCGTTGTCTGTATCAATTTGATTCAGTGTTTGCGCTGTTCTACCGCTAAAGGATACTTTCTTTTGTTTTCCAGCGACAGTAACGGTCTCTTTATGTTCTTCAATTGTATTCCAAGCACCACATGCAGGACATTTACCAAGCCATTTGGGCGTTTCATTTCCGCAGGCGGTACAATAAAAAGTTGTCTTCGATTTCGCCATAATATGACCTCATCTCTGTTTCTTTTCAAATATTATATCAATAATCCGATACCCGGTCAAGATAATTGCTAATTGTAGTTGCCATTACAGATGCAATTTTTTGTTGGTATTGTGGTGTTCTTAAAAGGAATTCTTCCTGATAATTGGAAAGAAATCCGCATTCTACCAACACTGCGGTACAATCAATATGTTCCATCAAGTAAACACCTTTCACAGGTTTGGTTTTACGAACGTTTCCATTGGTTGTCAGTATTTTTCCGTTTGTTTGAAGTGCATTTGCCAATTCCTTGCTGCCATTTGTTTTTGGATAAAACACCTGAAGACCGGAATACTTTTCGTTGCTGAAATAATTTTGATGTATGGATAGTAAAATCGGATTATTAGTATCATTTACGATTTTGACCCTTTTTTTCAGATCGGAAATCTTTTTTTGAGATAGTGTTGTGCCGCTTGTATAAACCGAACGGTCGTCAGTTCGAATCATTTTTGTTTGGATTCCCAATAAGCGAAGCAAATCGTTTGTTTTCAATGCAATATCCAAATTAATATGGCTTTCGAATTTACCGGTTACAGAAACTGCACCACCGTCTTCTCCACCGTGACCTGCATCAATTACAACGCATGTCCTTTCGTCAAGCAGAGTATTTTGATTTATTACATTAACCGCGCCGCTACTGATCATCGCAACAAAAATAAACAGGATAATCACTACTGAATAAACCGGTATCATCGAAATCAACAGTTTTTTATTCACAAAAAACACCTCAAAATATTTTATGAATTTGAAATACGGATAATGCCGGAATGTATCAAAAACAACACAATACAGAACAGTATCATATTCTTTGACATAGTATGACACGGAACGATGTTCCAGTATTATGATTGGAGGAAATAAAATGATGCAACAAAACAGAGATCGATCTTATGCAGAAGGTCGACTCCCCTGCTCTGCTCCTCTGGCGAATCCTTATGTTCCGTTTCAGGTAAAAAATCCCCAAGTGTATGAGCCAAGAAAAGGATTTGTAAGAGGCACATTGTATCCCGGTCTTGATTTGCCATTTATGGGTATGGTAAATAAGCAGGATAAGCCAATGACAGCATTAACGGAATTGCAGACCATGGCTTTTGCAATTCAGGAACTGGCATTATATCTGGATACTCACAGAGATGACGCAGATGCATTGGATTTATACCGAGAATACCAAAAAGCATATCAGAATTCTAAGGAAGTATATGAGAAAAAATGCGGACCGTTAACCCACAAATCCGTCGCCGGAAACACATATAAATGGCTGGATGATCCGTGGCCGTGGGAATACGCAAAAAATCGGGAGGTATGATATATGTTTATTTATGAAAAAAAGTTGCAATATCCCGTAAAAATCGACAAGCCAAACCCGCGTCTTGCTTCGATTATCATCTCCCAGTACGGTGGCCCGGACGGTGAATTGGGCGCATCTCTTCGCTATCTTTCCCAAAGATACAGTATGCCTTTTGACGAATTAAAAGGTTTGTTAACGGACATTGGCACGGAAGAATTGGGACACCTGGAAATGGTTGGCGCAATCGTCCATCAGTTAACAAGAAACCTAAAAGACTCCCAAATCCAGGATTCCGCTTTTGCGCCTTATTTTGTTGACCACACAACAGGTGTGTATCCCACATTTGCATCCGGTACGCCCTGGACTGCCGCTACAATGCAGGTTAAAGGCGACCCAATCGCGGATCTGACAGAGGATCTGGCAGCAGAGCAAAAAGCAAGAGTAACTTATGATAACATCCTTCGTCTCAGTGACGACCCAGATGTGAACAACGTTATTAAATTCCTTCGTGAGCGGGAAGTTGTGCATTTCCAGCGCTTTGGCGAGGCAATTCAACTGCTCCGTGAGAAACTGAACCAGAAAAACGTATATTATATGAACCCTGCATTTGATATGTAACAGAAAAGAGCAGACAGGAGATTCCTGTCTGCTCTAAACTATTAGACAAATTGGAATTTTGCTAACTAATGGGCATTCATATATTCTTCAAACTCTGCCGTTTTAGACCAATATTTGATTCCCCAGTTTTCAAAATTCCATTCATCCATGTATAGATTGCATTCATAATCGATATAAAAAATGAGCTGATTCGCAACCACAAAATTAGTCGGAAAGAAATCTATATTTAATCCAGCAGAA
>JAZQBF010000187.1:0-3487 GCA_045545615.1 Faecousia sp. | reverse complement strand
ATCCATCACCGACACCGAAGATGCTTGCCAGTATCGCCAGGAGTTGACCTCCAACGGCGCGGTTTTGACAGCGGTGGCAGAGAATCCCAATGCCGTTGGATATATTTCTCTGTCCTCTGTTAAAAATACGGTTAAGGCGATCTCTGTGGGCGGTGTTGCTCCCAGCGAGGCGGCTATCAAGGACGGCAGTTATGCTGTGCAGCGTCCCTTTGCACTGGTCACCAAGGAAGGTGTGGCGCTGAGCGAAACTGCGCAAGAATTCTTCCAATTCGCAACATCTTCCGGTGCAAATGAGATCATCACCGCAGCCGGTGTCGTTCCTGTCAACTAATTAAGTAACGCGGCGGTGAAAATCGCCGCTTGCTTGCGTATTCATAAGGTGAATCTATGAAAAACAACAAATTGTTTGAGCGCATCGTATACGGAATTTTTCTGATCTTGGGTCTTGTGACCGTGGCCTGTGTGTTGCTGATCACAATATATCTGGTAATATCCGGAATTCCTGCCATTGTGGAGATCGGTTTATGGGATTTCTTATTCGGCAAGGTTTGGGATCCGGCGGCTGCAGCCCCCCAATATGGTATTTTGCCCTTTATTCTGTCTAGCATCTACGGCGCAGCCGGGGCACTGGTGATCGGAGTCCCCATCGGATTCTTTGCTGCGGTGTATCTGTCCAAAAAAGCATCCAAGCACGTAAAAGAATGGATGTCCGCTGCGGTAAGCCTGCTGGCAGGTATTCCGTCTGTTGTCTATGGGTTGGTGGGTATGATGGTGTTAGTGCCCGGTATCCGGGATATCTTCCGTCTGTCAGATGGTGCCAGCCTGCTTGCTGCGATGATCGTGCTGGCTATTATGATCCTTCCTTCTATTATCAAGGTTTCTATCACTGCCTTAGATGCGGTTCCTACAGAGTATGAGCAAGGATCCCTGGCGCTGGGCGCCACCCCGGAAGAAACTTGGTTTCGGGTCTCTGTCCCTGCTGCCAAGAGCGGCATTGCAACATCTGTGGTGCTGGGCGTAGGCAGAGCCATTGGGGAAGCCATGGCAGTGATGATGGTATCCGGCAATGTAGCAAATATGCCCAGTCTTTTTGAAAGCGTCCGTTTTCTGACTACCGCTGTTTCCAGCGGAATGGGGTATGCGGACGGTCTTTACCGGGAGGCGCTGTTCTCCGTTGCACTGGTGCTGTTCCTGTTTATTATGCTGATCAATGCGACGCTAAACTTCTTCTTGAAAGGAGAAAAGAAATGAGAAAGAGAAATTTATTCCGCTGGACACTTCGGGGAAAGCCTTATTATCTGCTGGTAGCGGGAAGTTTGGTGGTTCTGGTCGTTATTATTGGGGTTTTATCATGAAGAAAAGAAGCATCTATATCTGGGGCGTTCGGATCCTTATGTGGCTGGCTGCCGGGATCACTGCTGCGCTGACTCTTTTTTTGCTTGGCTATGTACTGGTCAAGGGGTTGCCCAATATCTCCTGGGAATTGCTCTCAACAAAACCCAGTTATCTCCGGGGTACAGTTGGTATCCTGCCGGACATTTTGAACACACTCTATATGATTTTGACCACATTGCTGTTTGTGCTGCCGTTGGGGGTAGGCGCGGCAATCTATCTGACGGAATATGCCACCAACAAGCGGGTGGTGCGTATGATCGAATACGCAGCGGAAACACTGTCCGGCATTCCGTCTATCATATATGGCTTGTTCGGAGCGCTGTTTTTCTGCCAGTTTATGAATTTAGACAAAAGTCTGCTGGCGGGCGCTTTAACATTGGTGATCATGAATCTGCCCACCATTATGCGCACCACCCAGGAAAGCCTGAAAACTGTCCCCCAGTCTTACCGGGAAGGCGCATTCGGCTTGGGCGCAGGCAAGTGGAGAGTGATTCGCACAGTGGTGCTGCCCAACTGTGTAGAGGGCGTGATCACCGGATGTATTCTGTCTGTGGGCAGGGTCGTGGGAGAATCCGCTGCGTTGTTGTTTACTGCCGGTTTTGCCCATGCTCTGGGCGGCTTTTTTGAAGCATTAAGATCTTCCGGCGCAACACTGACGGTGGCGCTCTATGTATACGCTACAGAAGACGGTAATTTTGAGGTGGCCTTTGCCATTGCTGCAATTTTGATGATTTTAACCCTGCTCATTAATTTGAGTGCATCTTTAATTGGCAAGTATTTCGAGAGGAAAAGTAAAGTATGAGTATTATTTCCGCAAAAGATCTGTGCCTGTGGTACGGTAACTTCCAGGCGCTAAAGAATATTGATATTGAGATCCCAGAGCATAGTATCACCGCGCTCATTGGACCTTCTGGCTGTGGCAAATCCACGTTTCTGAAGACCCTGAACCGGATGAACGACCTGATCCCCACTGTAAAGATCACCGGTGAGGTAATGTACAACGGTCAGAGCATCTTTGGTGCGGATGTCAACAATCTGCGAAAAGAGGTGGGTATGGTGTTTCAGAAACCCAACCCTTTTCCCATGAGCATCTATGATAACATAGCCTACGGTCCCCGAACCCACGGGATCACCAACAAGGTGCAACTTGACGGGATCGTGGAAAAAGCGCTCCGGCGTGCTGCCATCTGGGACGAGGTAAAGGATCGTCTGAAGAAGAACGCGCTGGGAATGTCCGGTGGACAGCAGCAGCGGCTTTGTATTGCAAGGGCTCTGGCGGTAGAGCCCAAGGTGTTGTTGATGGACGAGCCTACCTCTGCCCTTGACCCCATTTCCACCTCCCGCATTGAGGATCTGGCAATGGAACTGAAAAAGGACTACACCATCGTCATCGTTACCCACAATATGCAGCAGGCTGTCCGTATTTCCGATCAGACTGCGTTCTTCCTGCTGGGCGATTTGGTGGAATACGGCAACACCGAGGAAATGTTCTCCCAGCCGAAGGATCAGCGCACCGAAGATTATATTACAGGAAGGTTTGGTTAATATGAGAGATTTATTTCAGGAACAGCTGAATGAACTGAAACGGGAACTGACCATGATGGGTTCTAACTGCGAGGAGATCATTGCGTTGGCCTCCCGCGCTCTGACCGAATGGGATGCGGAACTGGCACAAAAGGTAAATACCATCGGCGCACAGATCGACGAGAGCGAGCGTACCATTGAAACTATCTGCATGAAGCTGCTTCTGCGGCAGCAACCAGTTGCCCGGGATCTGCGGCAGATCAGCGCTGCCATGAAAATGATTACCGATATGGAAAGAATCGGTGACCAGGCTGAGGACATTGTGGAGATCGTTCCCTATATGAATGCGCATCCCGATGAAAAGTATCCCAACATCCGGGAAATGGCGAAAGCTGCCCAGTCTATGGTCACGGAAGCTGTGGATGCCTATGTGAAGCAGGATCTGGAATTAGCAAGAAAGGTCATGGCAAACGATGATGTGGTGGATGATTATTTCACCCAGGTCAAAAATGGAATCATTGATATCATCGCTGCTGAGCCTTCTCAGGGTGAGTATGCCCTGGATCTG
>JAZQBF010000186.1:0-8221 GCA_045545615.1 Faecousia sp. | reverse complement strand
GGCAATCTGGTTATGGGTCTGACCGCCGAGAGAATGGCGCACCAAAGCGGCGGCGTTCTGTTCCTTCGTGTGGAAGATACCGATGCCAAGCGGGAAGTTCCCGGCGCTGTGGAAATTCTGATCAACACATTAAAGCACTATGGCATTGCCTTTGACGAAGGCGCGACTATCGAGGGAGATTCCGGCAATTACGGTCCTTACCGTCAGCGCCAGAGAGCCGCAATTTACCATGTTTATGCCAAACAGTTGGTAGAAAACGGTATGGCATATCCCTGCTTCTGCACTGAAGAAGAACTTGCCGCAATGCGTGAGCAGCAGGAAGCAAACAAGGAAACCACCGGTTACTACGGCAAATACGCAATGTGGCGTGACCGGAGCATTGAAGATGTCCAGACGCAACTATTCGCCGGCAATCCCTGGGTTCTTCGTTTCCGCTCCACCGGCAGTATTGAAAACCAATTTAAGTTTGATGACCTGGTCAAGGGCAAATTGACCATTACCGAAAACGATGTAGACCACGTTCTGCTGGAATCCGACGGCATTCCCACCTATCACTTTGCCCACGCTGTAGACGATCATCTGATGCGTACTACCCATGTTGTCCGTGGCGATGAATGGCTGCCCACTCTGCCCTTCCATATCCAACTTTTCAAGGCTTTGAATTTCAAACTGCCCAAGTATGTCCACATTGGACCGCTGATGAAGATGGACGGCACTTCCAAACGCAAACTTTCCAAGCGGAAAGACCCGGAACTGGCGCTTACTTTCTACAAAGCCGAAGGTTTCCCTGTGGCGGCTGTTTATGAGTACATTATGACCGTGCTCAACTCCAACTTCGAAGATTGGCGCAGAGCCAATCCCGATGCGCCTACAGATGATTTTAAGTTCAGTCCCAAGAAACTCAACCCTGCCGGCAGTTTGTTCGACTACGCAAAACTTACCGATGTATCCAAAAATGTCATCTCCCGTATGGATGCAGAAACCGTATACACACTGCTTGTGGAATGGGCAAGAGAATTTGATGCTGATTTTGCAGAAAAACTCACCGCTGCGCCTAACTATGCTAAAGCCATTCTTGCTATCGGCAGAGGCGGCAAAAAGCCCAGAAAAGATATCGCCATCTGGAAAGAAGCCAAGCCTTATATGGACTTCTTCTATGACGACTATCTGCAAGCACCCGTATTCGCTGAAAAGTTTGACAAAGGTGTGATCGTAACTGTTCTGGAAAAATTCCTGGCAAGTTATGACCCTACCGATGATTCCGGCGTTTGGTTTGAAAAAGTGAAGGCAATTACAGAGGAAATCGGCTTTACCACCGATATGAAGGCTTACAAAGCAGATCCCACCGCATTCCCCGGTACTGTTGCCGATGTTTCCACTTTTGTACGGCAGGCTGTAACCGGCAAGACCAATTCCCCGGATCTGTATACCGTTATGCAGATCCTCGGCCATGATCGCTCCGTTGCCCGAATCAACAATGTGATCAATTCCTTAAAATAAAATGCAGGCGCAAATTTGCGCCTGCATTTTATCATACTACTAAAAGGCCAGATGGCATTAAAATACATACCGTAATGAATATCGTAAGAATTGAGAAAAGGCTGGGCCAAACAACCAGTTGTGTGGACAGTTGTTCATCGTTTTTCATTTGGATCGCCATAACCGCGCCGGAAACCGCCATTGGCGCGCCGAACATAGCGATCAGCGCAGGATACTCATTCGGACCGCAGGAAAGTAGGTCTGTATAAGTGCTGAGTATATAGGCAAGACCAATACCAAGGATCGGTGATACAACGACCCTGCCTACCGTACCCACAGCAATTTCCTTGAACAGACTCTTCACAGCAGAAAACTCGAACTGTGCGCCCATTACGATCAATGCAAAGGGCGATGTCAATGCGCTGATGTTCTGCAAAGCAGTAAAGAGAAACTCCGTCTGATCGTTAAGGGCAAAAACCACTTTACCAAAGGCAACAGTCTGTAAATACCGAACAACCAGTGCAAGCAAACCGGCGAAAACGCCTAAGATCATAGGATTCAAGCAGATCTCTTTCAAAAGATTTCGTTTCTGCTGGTTCTGCTCTTTCATAAATATACTCAGGGCAATTACAGAAAAGACAGTATAAAACGGAATGGCAAAGGCAGACACCAGCGCCGTCACCGCCAATGCCCCGTCTCCTCCAAGGGCGCCTGCCAGGGGGAGTCCGATAATGGCGTAATTACTGCGGAACATACACTGCATCAATACACCTCTGCGCTCCGGAACTTTCGTTGTCAGCACCGCTACAACATAGCCAAGGGCAAACAAAACGCAGGTGATCGCGCTGCAGTAAATAACCACATCCCACTTGATCGCCGCCAAATCCTCGATGTTGTAAACATTCACAAACAGCATCACCGGCAGAAAAACATTAAATACCAGTTTGTTGCCGGTTTTGGTGAAGTCCTCTTTTAACCAGCCGATAGATTTTAAAATATATCCCAAAAGAATCAGCAGCAAAATGGGCAAGACCGCATTTGCCGCAGTTAAAAACACATTACCAAGTCCCATAAAATACCTCCGTAACATTCTCAAGTATTATATACCCTACTTGTTTTTTCGTCAACGAAAAAACTTGTTTTCATTCTGAGGGAATCGTGATATAATGATAAAAAAAGCGAAGGGAGATCACACTATGTATCAGGCAGCGTCCACCCGTTACCAATCTCCACCTTATAACCGGAGCGGCGCAAGCGGCCTTATGCTACCGGCTGTCAGTCTGGGGCTTTGGCACAATTTTGGCGATACTGGCAATTATGAAAATATGCGCCAAATGTGTTTTACTGCCTTTGATAACGGCATTACCCACTTTGATCTGGCAAACAACTACGGGCCTATTCCCGGAAAGGCAGAGATCAACTTCGGTAAAATTCTAAAGCGTGATCTTGCCCCCTACCGGGATGAAATGATCATCAGCACAAAAGCAGGCTACACCATGTGGGACGGTCCCTACGGAGACTGGGGCAGCAGAAAATATCTCCTTGCCAGTCTTGACCAAAGTTTAAAGCGAATGGACATTCCTTATGTGGATATATTCTATCACCACAGAATGGACCCTAACACCCCTCTCGAAGAGACGATGGGCGCTTTGGATCAGGCTGTCCGCAGCGGCAAGGCGCTGTATGCCGGTCTTTCCAATTATGACGGTCCGACCTTGGAAAAGGCAACCGCAATTCTCTGTGACCTTGGCTGTCCCTTCGTTATCAACCAAAACCGGTATTCCATTTTTGACCGGACCATTGAACAAAACGGCTTAAAAGAGACCGCCCATAAACTCGGAAAAGGTATCATTTGCTTCAGCCCCCTTGCCCAAGGTCTGTTAACGGATCGCTATTTGAAAGGCATTCCGGAAGACAGCCGTATGCGTACTGACAACCGATTCTTAAACGATTCTGCGCTGACTGATGCCCGTTTAAAACAAATTCAAGCCCTTAATGATCTTGCTGCGCAGCGGGGACAATCCCTTGCTGAGATGGCGCTGAGTTGGGTACTGCGAGACGGTATTGTCACCAGTGTATTGATCGGCGCATCCAAACCGGAGCAAATAGTGCAAAATATCCGCGCTACAGAAAACACAACATTCTCCAAAGACGAATTAGAACAGATCGATCGTATTTGCAAATTATAAAGAACACCCCGCAGTTTATAAAAAACTGCGGGGATTCATTAATCCTTATTCAAAAGCACTTCCAGTTCTTTCTGGGTTTCAGCCAAGATCTTTTCAATTTTTCTTTTTCCCGTAAACATCTTGTAAAGCCATTTACAAACGATCTCGTCCACAGCGTTTGTGGAAACTACAGTACCGTCATTACAAATACTGGGGATCATCTGGGTTGCATAAGGGTATGCTTCCCGGTATAACGGGCGCCATGGGTACAGTTGGATCAACTCATCGTTGGTATAAGTTGACGTGACTGCTGAATAACTGCCAAGCATAGAAAAATAATTGCTCATCTGGTCTGTGCATGCCCACTTCAAAAACGCGAAGGCATCATTGGGTTTTTCCGTAAAAGTGCTGATACCCAAACTCCAGCCGCCTAAAAGCGGTCTTTTTCCGGGAATGTGGGTACAGCCAATGGAGCCAATTAAATTATTCTTCCGTATGTCTGTCACTTCTGTCAAAAAGCCGGGATAGGATATAACCATAGCCGTTTCACCCCGGAGAAAATCCTCTACAACGGTGACATCGTTCGCCTTGCGGTAATTGGGCTTTGCATACTGGATGCACTGCAAAAGATTTTGGTATGCCTTCCGGGCATTGGGTGTGTTTATAACCACATTGCCATCTGTATCGATCACATCAGAACCGTAGTCTTTTAAGCGTACATACAGTTCCGGTGCAAGACATTCTGAATATGCTGCCGGTATGCTGATGCCGTATGGAATCGCATCTGTTTCTTTTGTAAAAAATTCCGCCAAAGTACAGTATTCCGTAAACGTTCTTGGTGGACAAAGGGTCACGCCGTGAATTTTTTCAAACTTCTCCTTTAACACCGGGTCTTGAAACAAACTTTTTCTGTAATACAAAACCTGCGGCGCATACATCAGCGGAATGCCATAATATCCGCCGCCAAATTTGCCGAAATCTTCGAGACTTCCCGGCAAAAACGCGTTCTTTTCAATTTGGGACATCTCATTTGACAATTCTCTTAAAATGCCGTCTTTCGCCAACAGCGGCAGCCACGGAAGATCGTACATATAGACATCGTATGCTTTATCGTTATGTTTTTCAACGATCTGCTGATACAATTCACTGTGGGGCATCAGATCCACTTCCGCGCAAATGCCCGTCTGGTCTTCAAAATTCTTGAGCATTCTGCAAATGGTATGGGTCGTTGGAATATCCAGCATCAATATACGAAGGGATCTTTTTTCTTTTTGCTTATTGGATTGGACTTTCCTCTGCAGGTGGGTGCGCAGATCGCTTCTTAGATCATCCATAGACGTGCTTAAACATATCCGAGAGCACTTCTGAGATTTTTCTGCGCCAATTTTTCCGATAATCGTCTCTGCCGCCCTTGCGCCGATTTGAATTGCAGGCCGCGCGACAGAGAAAGACGCAAAGGAATGGGTGTGTCGGTTCCAATGTTCCTCACCCAATGTGATCACCGGAATTTCCTCTTTCGTTCTGCCTAAAACGCGCAGAGCCTCAATAACACCGGTTGCCACCAATTCCGATGTGGCAATTATGCAGTCGGGCAAATTTTTCTTCAGCAATTTCGTGGTTTTGCGAAAAGCGCTCTCTTTGTTCAGGTCCATATGTAAAATGGTTACTTCGCCTGCGTTTCCCTTTTCGCAAGCCCGGGTAAAGGCATTTTTGCAATCCTGCTCGCAAGAAAAATTCTCCGGACCTGCCATCAAACTTAAGTTACGATAACCCATTTTCAGCAATTCGTCGGTTACACCATAGATCGATTCTTCACAGTTATAGCCGATGACATCTGCATCCAAATCATTGATTTTTCTATCGATCAAAACCACTGGGCGGTTTTGATTAGAAAAATTCTCCTGATAGTACTTTCCTTCGTCGGGGCGGCAAGTTACCAAAACCAATCCACTCACCTGCTTTTGCAGCATTTGTCGCGCTGCCTGTTCCTCCAGTTCCGGAATGTCGTGAGAAAAGGATAAATTTACACTGAACCCGGCATTGTTTACCGCTGTCTCAATGCCCTGAAATATCTGCAGAAAATAAGAATCTGTTAAATTCGGCAATATCACACCAACACTACCGTATGACTTTGTCTTTAAGGAACGGGCTGCAAAATTCTGTGTATATTGCAGTTCGTTGATCGCTTTTTCAATTCTAACAGATAGTTTTTTACTAACCGGTTTTGTTTTGTTTAAATAGTTCGAAACCGTTGCAACGGATACTTCCGCCAAGCGCGCAACATCCTTTATCGTAGCCATAGCCACCCCTCCACTGTCATACTTCTAGCCCAATTATATCACCATTAATATATTTTTCAACAAAAAGTAAAACGATTAAAAGTTTTTTTGCTTAAAATACGCTAATTTCATTGACATATCACTGTGGTCAGTGGTAAAATTGCTCTATAAGCAACATTCCCTACTTTATTTTTAGGAGGATACATACATGTCTAGAATTTGCATTCCTGATCACGAATACAAAGAGCGTGTACAACGGGCTGCTGCCATTTTGCAGCGGGATAAGTTGGACGTTCTGATCGTCAACGGTAACGAGGCTGACTACGCCAACCCCCGTTACTTCTCCGGTTTCTGGCCCCTGTTTGAGCGCGCCGGTGTTGCAATCGCTGCTAATGGCGATGCTGCTTTGATGGTTGGTCCTGAGTCTTCCATCTTCGGCGCTGACCGCAACAAGTTGGATAAGATCTTCACCCTGCTTGCCTACCGTGAGAGCGCTAACCCCGCATATCCCGAACTGAAGCCTGACACTTTCCACGATGTGTTTAAGTCTCTGGGTGTTTCCGGCGAGCATATCCGCATCGGTGTTGCTTCTTACCTGGATACTTCCGTTGTCATCTTCAACGCCATTAAGGAAGCATTCCCCAAGGCTGAGATCGTTGACGCCGGCTATGTTATGGTGGAACTGCGCCGCATCAAGTCCGAAAACGAACTGGCTTGTCTGCGTGAAGGCTACCGCATCGCCAACATCGCTACCGAGGAAGTCATCAAGGCGATCCGCCCCGGTATGACCGAGTTGCAGATGGTCGGTGTTGCCCAGAAGGCTGTTTACGAGCACGGCGCTGAGTATGAAGGCCTGCCTATGTATGTCTTCTCTGAGGCATCCACCCGTCACGCCATCTCCCGTTCTTCTTACCGTGAGTTCCAAAAGGGCGATATCGTTCAGTTGAACTTGTCTGCTAAAATCGACGGCTACTCTGCCGCCATTGGCTACCCCATCTGCCTGGGCAAACTGGAAGGCCAGCGCCGTGATATCGTGCAGTTCTGCCGTGAGGCACACGCATGGTCCGAAAAGCAGGTCAAAGCCGGTGTTTATGCTGCCGATATTGCAAAGGGTTTCTATAAGTACTTTGTGGATAACGGCTACGAGAAGAACTATGTTTACGGTCCTCTCCACGGCACCGGTATCATTGAGGTTGAAGCACCCTGGTGCGAGACCAGTTCCGACTACTACCTGCAGCCCAATATGTGCTATCAGGTGGATACCTACATCTCTGCCGATACCTTTGGTACTCGCTGGGAGAAGGGCATCGCAGTTAAGGAAAACGGTTTTGAACTCCTCAGCCCCGAGATCCCCGAGGTTTGCCCCGAACTGCTGTTTTAATTAAAGGATAAAAATGCGCCCTTTTGGGCGCATTTTGTCAAAGGAGATATGAATTATGCAAATGTTGGAAATGTTCTACGATCAGATTCAAGACGCAGTTGACCGCAAAGTGCCTTTTGTCATTCCCATTGGCACCATGGAGTACCACGCCAAGCACGCCTCCTGCGGCACTGACACTTTGGTCGTTACCGGTTGCCTGCGGGAACTGGCAAAAGAAAAAGAAATCGTCATCTGCCCGCCCATTTGGTACGGCGTTGCCTCTTATGCGGTCTGCGAACCGAAACCCAGCCACTTCCATGTGGATGAGGATGCCTATGTCAACTATCTGTACTACATTCTGAAATCTATGATCGATGCCGGTCACAAAAATATCTATCTTGTTCCCCATCACCAAACTGAAGGCGCGGGTCTGATGCCCATGACCATTGCCTGCCACAAGGCTGCCAAGAAGGTCACCATGGAATATATGGAGCAGAAACTGGGCAAGGGTTGGTGGGGCAGCGATGCCTATGCCACCTACTACGAAGATATGGGTTCTGAGGACGATCCTTTCTCCTATATCAAGGTAATTCCTTTGATCGGCGCTGAGGCACAGATCAAGTGTGGCGGCTTTGACCACGCAGGCAAATGGGAAACCTCTTTGCTGATGGGCACATATCCCGAATTGGTCGACCTGAACCGCTGCAAGGATAACACCGAATGGTTTGCCAAGAGTGCTGTGGAAGCCTCTGCTGAAACCGGCAAACACATGGTGGAATGCACCCTGGAATGGCTCCGGGAGGCTATTGTATGAAAAAAGTGATGTTCGGTCAGTTAGGCCGCCTGAAACCGGAGAAAATCGAGGAGTATGAGACTCTCCACGCCAATCCCTGGTCCGGCGTACTGAAAACCATTCACGATTGCAATTTGCGGAA
>JAZQBF010000185.1:0-13366 GCA_045545615.1 Faecousia sp. | reverse complement strand
GTGTTATACAAAGCAAAGGAACAAATTCATAAATCCATTGATATAAAAAATAATGAGAGTTTGTTTCTTGCTATATTAAGATTTGCAAAGGAAAACATTTTTGTTGTTTCATTGGTATTTGAGGATGATTGCAGATCTGGTTTGATTAAAAATTATAATGATGACATAATTCAGTTGTATTCACTTAACGATAACGGTGTCGAGGATGGCATTGCTGTTGTAAAGACTGTGGAAATTTTAGCGATAGAAGTGGATACTGATTATGAGCAAGATTTGAAAATCTTATTTAATGATGGTAGTACAGGGAACAATTCTGTGTGCCACACAATAATCCCATAACTAAGGGGGCGGATTGCCCGCCCCCCCACCAATATTTCGGCAACATTTAGCGCAACCGCACCGCCCCCCACTGTCATTGCGAGGGCGGCTTGCCGCCCGTGGCAATCCGTTTCTTTTCTATCCTAAGAAACTGGGATTACGGATTCTCACGCCGGTGTTCCACCGGCTCAGAATGACAAGTTTTTGCCGATGGCTGTGGTTCAAAACAAAAGAAAAAGAGGTGCGGGAGCACCTCTTTTTGTTATAGAAAGCAGGTTTTCAATTCTTGGTATAGTCCAACGGATAAGGTCACACCTAAGGTTTCAGCCTCTTGCAAAAGGTCGAGCAGGTGCTCTTTTGTCCGGGTCAGGGTAAAAATGCCCCGCTCCGTGTTTGCCTCGATCCGGTAGCGGCAATGGAGTGTTTTTTCGTCAAACCCTTCGGCAATTTCCGGGGCGAAGGGGAGAAAGTCTATCACACTTCCGGCGGGCGTTACGGTGATGACCTGGCTCGTTAAAGCGGCTTCCAGCCAGATTTCCCGTCCTTGCCAAGGCTGCAGATACTCCGAAAGGGGTATGTGTAACGGCGGTGGGGGCAAAAAGACGCAGCAGTCAAGTTCCCGGGCGTAGTCAGATGACACCCCAACGGGGCAGGGGAGCGCCTCTGCCACAGCCTTCGCCACAAGGGCATTTTCTTTTATGTCTCTGCGCTGAAAATCCAAAAGGATCTTTTCTGCTTGAAACTGCTCTGCCATTTGCTGCAACTGCCGGACGATCAATCCGGGGTCGTGGCGATCCGGGGGCGTCCGGTCGTTTACAATGAGCATAGACCCGGCAGGTAAGTGTTCAGGCTGATTGGACAGTCCCGTGCCGTAGCAGGAATAATGACAAGCCATCCAGGCGCAGTGCTCCGGTAAACGGTCGCACACAGCAAATTCTGCGCCGGTCAGGGCGTATGTTATAGGGAAAGCCATAGACAAAATCCTACTCCCGTGCTATAATATTCAGGATATTTTGATACACTCTATGAAAGAGAGAAGACAAATATGCCTTTTTCCTTTTTGCCGGCAATGGTAACCGAATCGGTTACAGATCTGACGCCGGAGTTTTTAAAAGAAAAGAATATCCGGCTTTTAATGCTGGATTTTGATAATACCATTGTGCCATACACCACCGACATCCCTACGCCGGCGATGGGCGCGTGGTTGGACAAAATGGTGTCATCGGATATAACCCTATGCGTGGTGTCCAATTCCCACAAAGACCGGGTGAAGATATTTTGCGAAAAGCAGGGCATACCCTGCATCACCCACGCGAAAAAGCCTTTTTCCAAGGGCATTCGCCAGTGCCTGCAGCGCTTTGGTCTGCCGGCGGAAAACTGCGCTTTGGCAGGAGATCAAATTTATACAGACACCTTGGGGGCAAACGGCGCCGGGGTCCGGGCGATTTTGGTCAAGCCCATAAACAATCATAATATCTGGCTGAAACTGCGCCATGTGGCGGAGCAGCCGTTTATTTATGCTGCAAGAAACAGGAGGATTCAAAAATGAAAAATCTGGAAAAGTATTTCTCTTTGCTGGGTGAAGAGGTAGATGGTCTGCTGCTGACCAGCGAATACAGCCGGTTCTACGGCGCGGAGCATCACATCTCCGAGGGCATCGCCATCGTTACCAAAAATGGTTGCCGCTATTTTACCGACAGCCGCTATATCGAATCTGCCCAAAAGGATATTCACGACTTTGAGGTTTTGGAAACCAACCGGCAGAACCCCTATAACGACTTGATCAACAAGGCGATTGCCGACTTTGGCGTGACCAAACTTGGCTACGAAGAAGAATATCTGACCGTGGCAGAATATCTGAATTTCGAAAAGAATCTCAACGCCAAATTGGTGCCCATGGCGGGCAAGATCGCCGCGTTCCGGGCGGTGAAAGAGGATTGGGAACTGGATCTGATGCGCAAGGCGCAGGATATTACCGACAAAGCATTTGCCGAAGTGCTCACCAAGATCAAAGCAGGTATGACCGAAAAGCAACTCCAGGCAGAACTGGTATACTGCCTGCTGAAAAACGGCGCGGACAATGTGTCCTTTGATCCCATTGTGGTCACCGGCGCCAAGACCAGTATGCCCCATGGCGTCCCCGGGGATGAAGTGATCAAGGAAGGGGACTTTATCACCATGGACTTCGGCGCGCTGTATGGTCATTACTGTGCGGATATGACCCGCACCGTTGCCGTGGGTTATGCCACAGAGGAAATGAAGCAGGTCTATGAGACCGTGCTTGCCGCCCAAATGGCAGGTCTGGCTGCGACCAAGGCTGGCGTCCAGGGCAAGGAAATCGATGGCGCTGCCCGCAAAGTGATCGAGGATGCCGGCTACGGCAAGTATTTCGGTCACGGCTACGGTCACAGCCTGGGTATGGAAGTTCACGAGCCGCCTAACTGCAATCCCTCCGGCGAGACAGTTATGCAGGTAAATATGGTATCTTCTGCCGAACCGGGCATTTATCTGCCGGGAAAATTCGGCGTCCGCATTGAAGATGTGGTGGTTTTTACCGAGAATGGATGCGAAAACATTACCCACAGCCCGAAAAATTTGATTATTATTTAAAAATATCCATATTTCCTCTTGCAATCAGTAAGAATTTGGAGTAAAATATAACAGTCAAAAATATGTGAATTTTGCCCTTAGAGGCAACTACAGGAGGATAAAGAAATGATTTCTGCAGGTGAATTTAGAAACGGTATTACCTTCGATCTGGAAGGCAAAGTTATGCAGGTTGTGGAGTTCCAGCACGTAAAGCCCGGTAAAGGCGCTGCTTTTGTCCGTGTTAAGATGAAGAATGTCATCACCGGCGGCGTGACTGAAACCAGTTTCAACCCCACCGCCAAGTTCCCCACCGCTTATGTTGAGCGTAAGAAGATGGAGTATTCCTACAACGATGGCGAACTGTACTACTTTATGGACAACGAAACTTATGAACTGGAGCCCATTGATGCTTCCGCTCTGGACGATAGTTTCCGTTTCGTTAAGGAAAACGATGTCTGCACCATTATGAGTTACAAGGGCAAGGTCTTCGGCGTGGAAGTTCCCAACTTTGCTGACCTGGTGGTTACCGCTACCGAGCCTGGCTTCGCTGGCAACACCGCTACCAACACCCTGAAGCCCGCCACTTTGGAGACCGGCGCAGAGGTTAAGGTGCCTCTGTTCATCAACGAAGGCGACAAGGTTCAGATCGACACCCGTACCGGCGAGTACCTGGGCCGTGCGAAATAATAAGGAGTAAGATATGACCATTTCTGAAAAGTCCGCATACTTGAAGGGCCTGATGGACGGCCTGAAACTGGATACCGAGAAGCCGGAAGGTCAGTTGATCGCTGCGATCGTGGACTTGCTGGGCGATGTTACCCGCCGGGTGACCGATATCGAGGAGACCACCATTGCCATCTCCGACGAACTGGATGAGATCGAAGAGGATCTGGACGCCATCGAAGATTACATCCTGGACGAAGAGGATGACGAGGACTTCGACGATGATGATTTCGACGACGATTTCGACGATGAGGACTACGAAGAAGGCTTTGATTTCGGCGACGAGGATTCCATTATCTACGAAGTGAAGTGTGCCTGCGGCAATGTGATCAACTTTGACGAGGATACTTTGGAAGAAGGCAGCATCACCTGCGATCAGTGCGGCGAACTGCTGGAGTTCTCTCTGGAAGACGAGGACGAAGAGGAAGAATAATTCCCCAATATAACTGCCGTGGAATTTTTCCACGGCAGTTTTTTGTTGCAAAAGGGCAAAAAACAAGGTATGATAAAGGAAACTGGTAAGAAAGGAGCAGGCAGTATGGAACAGACAGAGGCGGTAATGGAATATAATCGCGCCCTGAAAATGGGACAGAAGAGTTTTAAGGAACTTTCCCAAAAGAATAAAAATCCATATCCTGCTGTGCTGGATGAAATATTAAACGAGACAGATACCGACGCGGTTTTGGACATTGGTTTGGTGGAGATCCCGGCGGAACTGATCGTGGGCACAAAGACGGCTGGCCGTGTTACTGCATTTACTGCGGATTTTTTGCCTTTGCTTGGGGCAGAAACGGAATTTGCCTATAAGTGGATCAATTTGTGCGCCGCCCACCTTTCTGACGAGGGCATTCGGGAGCCTATCGTTTGCTATGAGTATATGGGCAAATTTTATGTCCAGGAGGGCAATAAGCGGGTCAGTGTCCTGCGGTATTTTGGCGCGCCCCGGATACCCGGTATGGTGATGCGTATTATGCCCCGCCGCAGCGATGCACCGGAAGTGGCGGCGTATTATGAGTTTTTGGACTTTTATAAAAGCGCCGGCATTTACGCCATTCAATTCCGTCAGCCGGGGGATTATGCCAAACTGTTGTCCTATTTGGGCAAAGACCCCGGCGAACAGTGGACCGAGCGGGAGCAAAAGACGTTTCGGGCATATTACCACTATTTCCGGGAGGCATTCTCGGAGGTAGGTGGGGAAAAACTGGATTTGCTTCCGGAAGAGGCGCTCCTTTTGTGGCTGCAGGTTTACCCATTTTTGCAGTTGGGCGAGTTCTCCGGGCAGGAACTGAAAAAGACGATGCAGTCCCTCTGGCCGGATATGGTGTCCATCTCCCAAATTCAGCCGGTGCAGGTGGAAACCGCCCCGGAAACTGAGGGGAAATCCGGTATTCTCAGTATGCTGCTCCCGTCTTTGCCGGAGCATTTAAATGTTGCCTTTATTCATCAGATGGACCCGGCTACCAGCACATGGTCTCAGGGTCACGAAGAGGGCGCCCAGCATATGCAGCAAATGCTGGGAAATAAAGTGACCATGCGCAGTTATTACCATGCTGATACCCCGGAACAGACAGACGAATTGATCGATCTTGCGGTGGCAGAGGGTGCGCAAGTGGTTTTTACCACCACGCCGAAACTTTCCAGATCTACCTTGCGGGCATCTGTAAAATACCCCAAGGTGAAATTCCTGAACTGCTCTGTGGCAGCGCCCTATTCCAGCGTCCGCACGTATTACAGCCGTATTTTTGAAGGCAAGTTTATCACCGGCGCTATTGCCGGCGCTATGGCGGATAACGACCGTATCGGCTACATCGGCTCTTATCCGATTTTTGGCGTGCCTGCATCCATCAACGCCTTTGCATTGGGCGCGCAATTGACAAACCCCCGTGCAAAGATCGAACTGCGTTGGTCCTGCCTGCCGGGAACGCCGGCAGAGGATTTTGCCAAAAGTGGAATCCAGGTGGTGTCCAACCGGGATATTCCGGTGGCAGCGGGGAAATTCCGTGAATTTGGTGGTTATGGCACTTATTTTATAGATGAGAAGGGCAATCAAACGCCCCTTGGCTCTCCCTGCTGGAAGTGGGGAAAATTCTACGAACACGTGGTAAGCGGCATCTTAAACGGCGCCTGGGATCGGAATAAAGAATCCCACCAGGCGGTGAACTACTGGTGGGGTATGGACAGCGGCGTGATCGATGTGGAACTTTCGGACGCGCTGCCTGAGGGACTTCGCATTATGGCGGATATGCTCCGCAAGGGTCTGCAAAAACGCACCATCGACCCCTTCCGCCGGAAGATCGTTGCCCAGGACGGAACTATAATAAATACCGGCAACCGCACCCTTTCTCCCGAAGAACTGCTCCGTATGGACTGGCTGTGTGAAAATGTGGAAGGCTATTTGCCACCCTTTGACCAAATTCAGTCCTTTGCCCGGGATATGGTACGGGAACTGGGTGTTTACCGGGATGAGATCCCTTTGGAAAAGGAGGGTTCGCTGTGAGAATTCTTGCTTTGGCAGATGAAGAATGTCCCGCTCTGTGGGATTACTATGTGCCGGGACGGCTGAAAGAATATGACTTAATGATCTCCTGCGGCGACTTGAAGGCAAGTTACCTTTCTTTTCTGGTGACGATGGGTCGCGCGCCGCTGCTGTATGTCCACGGCAATCACGATGGAGACTACAAGCGCAATCCCCCGGAAGGCTGCGACTGTATTGAAGATACGCTTATTGTTTATAACGGTGTGCGGATCTTAGGACTTGGGGGCTGCAACCGCTATCGCCCCGGCGATCATCAGTACACAGAAAAGCAGATGCGTAAGCGCATCCGCAAACTTCGTTTCAAACTCTGGTGGCACAAAGGCGTGGATATTGTAGTGACCCATACGCCGCCGAAAGGGATCGGCGACGGAGAGGACTATGCCCACCGGGGATTTCAGGCGCTGGTGGATCTGATTGAAAAGTATCAGCCCAAATATCTGCTCCACGGACACGTCCACACCAACTATGGAGATGACATCGTCCGGGAAAAGACCCACGGCGAAACAAAAGTTATCAATGTTTGCCAGCGATATGTAATCGACATTTGATAAAGAAAGGCGTGGCATTATGCGAAAAATGACAAATGCCGAACCGCTGGATATTTCGGTGTTCGGTATGCCCCTTAAAGTTTTCCGCATCGGTAAAACCCCGGGCATCAAATACCATCACGATCCCGATGAAATTCCTGCCAGTATCCGCAGCGTCCACTCTCATTTTACTTATGAAGTATTTTTCGTTACAGAGGGACCGCTGGAATTGATAACAGAGGAAAACGCAGAGGTTTTCCAGAAAAAAGTGCTGATCATTCCCCCAAAGATCCGCCATTATTCCATTCCCAGCGGTGAGGGCAGTTATTGTCTGCTTTTTTCCTTTGAAGAGGGGAAAAAGCAAAATAAATGGCAATCCGAAATTGAAGCCCGGCTTCGTGACGGTGTCTGTCAATTGCCTCTTTCTGAAGATATTGCGTTTTATATTCGCAAAATTGCGGAAAAATGTACCCAGACCGGTGTCGCGGTGGAAAAAGAAGAGGCGCTGTTGGCTTCTTTGATCTTCTATGAGATCATCGGACAGTTACTTCCGGAAAGTTACGGCAGGCAGTCCCAGGGCGCAGGCAGCGCTAAGCACATTTATGAAATCGAGACCTATATCAACTTTAATATCAACAAAAAACAAAGAATTACCCTTTCTGATGTTGCCAAACACATTTCCTTAAGTACCCGGCAGGTGTCCCGCATCATTCAAAAAGAGTACAATTGTACCCTGGGTGAACTGATCACAGATAAAAAATTGGCAGCAGCAGAAATGCTCATTAAAAACACGGATATGCCCGTTGGCGAGATCGCCCGGCAGGCAAATCTGGGCTCTGACAACTATTTCTACACGCTGTTTAAAAAGCGCTATGGCATATCGCCTTTGCAGTATCGCAAACAGAAAAGAGGATAACGATGTTTGAAGGTTTTTCTCCGGAAACGGTGGATTTCCTTTGGGGAATCCGAATGAACAATAACCGGGATTGGTTTCTGGAACATAAAAAGGATTATGTAAACTATCTCTATGAGCCTATGAAGGCATTGGGCAAGCAGGCTTTTGCACCCTATATGGACACCCCCGGCAATATTTTAAAAGTCAGCCGTATCTACCGAGATGCGCGGTTGCACCACCCGTTGCCCTATAAAGAATGCCTCTGGTTCAGCATCCGTAAGGATGTGAGTTGGTGGGCAGAAAACCCCGGGGTGTACTTTGAGTTTGCGCCGGAGGGAGTCAGTTACGGCTTTAGTCTGTATCGCCCAACACCCTCTACAATGGAGATTTTCCGCCAGGAGATCGCCCGGGATCCGGATACTTTTTTAAAAGTGATCCGGGATACAGAAAAAGCCACCGGTATTCCGGTGACAGCGGAAGTCTATAAACGCCCCAAAGAAGCGCCGATTCCGAAATTAACCCCCTATTTTGCCTGGAAGGGGCGAATCCATTGCGGTGTGGATGAGCCGGTGTCCGAGGCGGTATATGGCCCGGAACTGGGGGAGAGAGTATGTGATTTCCTGGAAAAAGTCATTCCTATCTATGAGTATTTCAACCGCTTCAGAACATAGTGTTCAATATGTCATTGCGAGGCTTGCTACGCAAGCCGTGGCAATCTGTTCTGCCAATAAAAAATCCACTGGCTGTCAGCCAGTGGATTTTTGTTTTAGATTTCAATTTCAATAGCAGCCACAGCGGCAGCGGGGAGGGTAACGGAGTCGCCCTCGATGGTAACTTCCTTTGCGGGGAAAGCGTTGGGAGTAACAAGGGTCACTTCCAAATCAGGCTTTTCTGCAATGTACTCCATCTTGGCGCTCTTGATGGGACAGCCTACATCCAGTTTTAGTTCCTGGGCAGCATTCATATCGGTGTTGGCGATGTGCAGGAAGATCTTGTTACCGGTACGGGAGGCGACCACATCCAGTGCGCCGTCATAAGTAACATCCACGGCATACTTGCCCTGGTGACGGCCAAACAGCGCCATAATGCAGGCAACGGGCATCATGTATACTTCGCCGGTGGCGACGGGTGTGGGGATCATCAAGGCGTTGGACTGCCAGGTATTGCCGCAGAAGTCTGCCAAGGTGGCAATGTCCAAAACATCGCTGTTGCGCATAATTACATTGTGACATCTTGCGTAAGCCACGCCTGCCGCCCAGGTGCAAAGGGCAGTGCCCCGGTTCTTGCCGGGGAAGGAGAAGTGACTTTCTGTCATAGCCAGGCGCTTACCGTTCAAGTCGGAACGCATTCTGGCAATTTCCACTTCCATAGACTTATAGGCATTCATAAAGTGATCCCAGGTGTTCTGCACATCGATCCGGTAGTCATTGCCGGACAGGGGGCAGTTGGGAAGCCCGGAATCAAAGTGATGGTGGAACGCAATGGTATCCACCTCATCAATACGGCTCATCTTGATGCGCCAGGTATCGTCCTGGATCTCCGGCTTGCCCCAGTGACGGGTCATATCGCCCCAGGCGATCAGGTTAATGGTGGGGTCCACTGCCTTCATTGCCGCGCCAAAGCGCTTGGTGGCATCGGCGCACTGGTCAGAGGTAAAACCGATCTGATCCCGGATGGAGTAAGAGGTCTCGTTGCCGATCTGCCAGTGTTTGACATTGTAGGGTTCATCTACGCCATTGGCGATACGCAGGGCATTATTGGGGTTGTTGCAGTAGTCCACCCATTCAGCGGCTTCCTGGGCAGTACCCATACGGCAGTTGTCATTCACGGGATACTGCAGGAAATCCTGACCTTCCGATTCCATATTGGCAACCAACAGCGGCTCTGCGCCCACCTGGCGACAGAAGTCCAAAAATTCGTGGGTACCCACCTGGTTGTAGTAATAGCCGTGCCAAACGTGGTTATACATCGGCACCCGGTTCTTCTGCGGACCAATGGCTTCTTTCCAGTGGTAGTAGGATGCAAAACAACCACCCCAGCGGATCATGGTGGGAGCAAGTTCTTTGGTCTTTTCCACCACTTTGTCCTGCCACTTGTTTTCGTAGAAGTTCCAGGCGGCGTCCACAGAGGAATCGCAGATGCCCAGAGGCTCCATAAACTGCATATAAAGATAGGGGGAAATGCTGTGCTTTTCTTTGGTGCTTAACTTAATTGTTGCCATAGCGCCACACTCCTCAAAATATCATTACTACCATTATAATCCATTATGACATAAGTTCAAGTAACGCGACAGACAAAAATGGCGAAGTTATGTCCGTTTCGTGTAGTTTTTTCGAGAAAATGGCGGATAAAATATATAGATGTTTATTATCTAATTGTTTGTATATTAGAACACATTGTTTGTAAGTGCGCAGTAATTGTATATAACTGTGAAGTTTTTGTAATTCACAAGGGCGGCTAGGGATGGTACAATGCACACAAATACAGAAAATGGGAGAATATTTTTATATGCTTTCGACAAGATGGAGATGGTTTTATGAAGCATTTATTTAAGCGGTTCCTTTCCTTGATGCTTGCGTTTGTCCTTGTGGCATCCTGCGTTCCCGCAAGCGTATTTGCCGCAGGCACAGAGCAGACATTGAACAATGTCACAGAGGTGGCCTATGACTTTGATCTGGCGGGAAATTATACGGATACCTTTACAGGATCCGGCAATTACTCTGTGGAAGATCAATTAACAGATATCCAAAGTCTTTATACTGCCAGCACCATTAACTGGACTTTTGAGGCAAAGCAGAACGGCTCTACTGACGCCGCCGGCAACACGCCCATCGATGCCAGTTTTACCCGCAACCAGTTCTATAAAGGCAGCGGTCTGCGGATCTACACCTCCGGCTATAACTGGTGGTACGCCCTCCGGCTGAAAGCCCCGGGCACCGGCAATTACAATGTGACGGTCAACACCTACCTTGCCTCCGGCAAACACTCTATGTGGACAGAGGCATATCTGTTTGACGCATCCTTGGTCACCGGCAGCGCAACGATCGACTCTTTGCTCACCGAAAGCAACCAACTTTCTGATTTTGCGCCCACCTCCGCAGATCCCGACGCAGACTTAGGCAGTTTTGCGTTCACTGCGGGCAAGGAGTATATCCTTGTGCTGCGTCAGACCAGCGACACCCGCGCTGCCGCCAACGGCGATGGTCTGCGTACCAACAACCTTTATCTCAGCGGCATCACTATGGGCATAGTCTCCGATACTCCCGAGGAGACCACTACCCCCGATGAAACCACCACTGTTCCCGGTGAGACCACCATCGCCCCGGACGAGACCACGACTGCTCCCGGGGAGACCACCGACCCGGATGCGCCCACGATTGCTCCCGAGGAGACCACCATTGTTCCTGCACCCAACCTGATCACCAACGGTACGTTTAGCGAAATTCGTAACATTTCTTACTATACCAGTACGAAAACACTCGAACTTGGATGGAACTATTCCGGCACAGCATCTATGCAAATAGAAGCGACTGATGCACATACATTGGATGGCGCATATTCCTTACATGTTACCCACGGGGAGAATGCAACGTCATCTTCTGTCTATCAGGTTATACAAGTTCCTGCATACACAGCAGATGAAACCAGATTCAAACTGTCTGTGAATGCCCTGGGAACGGTTGATGACAAGGGATGCTACATATGCGTGCAATTCCGTGATGATGAAGGTACTGCTGTAAAATCTTACACTACATATTTGAATTCCTCCAACACCTGGCAGGAATATGTTGCCGAAGGCGTGATTCCGGCTGGCGTAAAATCGGCCCGTATTTTTGTTGCCTACTTTAAAACAAATACAAAGGCCGATCTTTATTTCGACAAAGTTTCCCTGACCATTGGCGATAGCGAAATTCCTTTGACCAATGCCTCTTTTGACGATCTTCCCGACGGCGCGACTGCCTCTGTTGAAGAGGGCGTTTTTTGCCTGAATTCGGAAGGCTGGATTCCCGGCAATTCTCAATACGGCACTGCTTCCGCAGTTGCGGATCCTGCCGACATTTTTAACGGTGTCTTGAAAATCAGCGATACCAGCGCCGATGTTGACAACGGTGATGGCACCATTACTGCGGGTAAATATCCCACAGTATACTATGGCGGCTTCCCAATAGAGGCTGGAGCAAGTTATACTTTCTCTTTAAAGTATAAAGTGGCAGATGGCAGCGAAGGTCTAACTGCTACTGCGTACCTGAGAGGTAATTCTGACGATTCTTCCGGCACGGAGTTGTTTACCGGCTCTTTGGATGATGCCATAGCGGGGTGGAAGACAGCCAAGTGGACGATCGACAATGTCCCTGTAGGTGTGGAAACCTTCTATGTTAAACTGGCCACATCTTCAAGTATGGCAGGCACTATGTACTTCGACAATGTGTCCCTTACCAGGAATTGTGCGGAGCACATCTGGGGTGAAGCCCAGGTGACTGCGGCTACCTGCACCGAGAAAGGCGCTAGTGTAGCCATCTGTTCTGAATGTGGGGCGACTCAGAAGTCAATTTTCTCTGCCCTGGGGCATAACTTCACCGGCGACACTTGCTCCCGGTGTGGCGAGGTCTGCTCCCATACAGATGTGGATAAAGGTGTCTGCAATAACTGTGGCAAAGAAATCCCTGAACAAATTGTTGCCAACAATTTGATTACCAATGGCTCTTTCCAATCTGCCGAAATGAACCCGGATTCCACAGGCTGGAAACTGTCACAGTCCTATGTTGCGCTTGAGGAAGATGCCAGCGGCAATCCTACCACAAATGGTATTCTGGTGCATAAGGATACAGATACCGGCAAGGGTGCGTCCGCCAAATTCTACCCTGAGGTAGAAGCGGGGGCTACATATCAACTTACTTTCAAATATAAGTATATCAGCGGAACGCAACCGACGATCCATGTCAAACAATATTACCAGGATGACACAGGCGCAACAAAACCGGAAGATACCACATTTTCTACGGGAATCAATACAGCATGGTCGGATATCGGTCCGATGGAATTCACTATGCGTGCGGATATGACAAAGTTGGAGATCTATCCCAATACCGGCGTTGCCGCAACAGGTGAGTCCTACTTTGACGATTTCGTTCTGGTGAAGGTTTGTGATGCCCACAATTTCCAGAACCCTGTCACATCCGAAGCAAGTTGCAGCCAAGGTGCAGTCAGAACGGTTACCTGCTCTAAGTGTGGCGCGATGGGCACCACTGCGGTCGGCGAGCCTAAAGGTCACCAATGGGATGCCGGCGTTATAGATCCCGATTTGAGCGATTCCGAAGACACGGTAACGGTCTACACCTGCACCGTTTGCGGCACTACCAAGGCCGTAATGACCCACGCAAACGGTCACCGCTACAATGCAGTTGTAACCGCACCTACCTGCGACACTGCCGGTTACACTACCTACACCTGCGAATGCGGTGATAGTTATAAGGACGATTACGTTGACGCAACCGGGCATAGTTATGAAAACGGCAAATGTTCCATCTGCAAGCGTAACCTCCAGTTCAAACTTCTGCTCATTGGCAATAGTTATACGAGAGATGCTGCCAACTACGGCCAGGGTATGACAAACAGCCAGTTGCTGGATATTCTGCAGGCTATGCTGGGTGAACATGCGGAGATCACACTTGGTCTGGCTACCGCAGGCGGCAAATCTATGAACTGGCATGCCACACAAGCCTATCGAAACAGTCCAAATTACTCATTTGCGCTGATTTCAACTGCCCGCCCGCAATG
>JAZQBF010000184.1:0-3437 GCA_045545615.1 Faecousia sp. | reverse complement strand
ATCCGCTTGTCGGAAGTGATCTTGCCCTCTTTGGTGGGGACATTGAAGTCGCAACGGCACAGAACCCGCTTGCCGGCTACGTCAATGTCTTCGATGGACTTTTTGTTGTAGTTCATAGTATCTACCTCCATAATTTTGTATGGTTACTTACTTCATTTTTCCAAAGTCTGTAAGACCGGGGAAGTCCATTTGCCGCAAGGCTTCATAAACCGTGATGGCAACGGCGTTACTTAAATTAAGGCTTCTTGCCTCCTGCCGCATAGGCAGACGGATGCAACTTGTTCGATGTTCTTCCAGAAAATCCTCCGGAAGCCCCTTGGTCTCTTTACCAAAGAACAGATAGCACTCGTCGTCGAAATGCGCCTCGGTGTAACTTCTGGGGGCTTTGGTGGAAAGGCACCACATCTGTTTTACATCGTTTTTGTCGAAGAAGTCGTCTAAGTTTTCGTAATCCAGCACCTGCACCAGATTCCAGTAATCCAATCCTGCCCGTTTGACAGCCTTTTCGGAGATGTCAAATCCCAAAGGGCGGATCAGGTGCAGTCTTGCACCGGTGGCAGCGCAGGTGCGGGCAATGTTACCGCAGTTTTGGGGAATCTCCGGCTCTACCAAAACGATATTGAGCATAAAATCCACCCCTTTTTCACACTTGCCAACTTATTGTAGACCAAACCACCCATAAAATCAATCCAAAAATTGCAAAAAAATCGGTTTTTTATAGAATTCACATAAAAATTATATTCCGTCGTTGAAATTTGTGAATTTTGCGCCACAAAAAATCGGCGGTTGCGATATGGAATCGTTACCAAAGGAAAATTGCACATATTTGCCTCTTAGAAAATACAGGGAAGAATCATTGACTTTTCTTTATAAATATGAGAAAATAACCGTTAGTAAAAAAAGAAACTGAGAGGAATGTGCGTTTATGATGCAATCCAGAACCAATACCTGCGGCGAGTTGCGGCTTAGCGATGCAGGTAAAAAAGTCACCCTGGTGGGTTGGCTGGAAAATGTCCGTGAGGTAGGCGCAAACTTTGCCTTCCTGGTGCTCCGGGATTACTACGGCACCACTCAGGTCGTGGTGGAGACCGAGGAGATGATGTCTGTTATCAAGGGCATCAATAAGGAGACCACCATTTCTGTTACTGGCGCAGTCCGGGAGCGGGAGAGCAAGAACCCCAAGCAGGCTACCGGCGAGATTGAAGTTGTGCCGGAAAAAATCGAAATTTTGGGCAAGTGCGTTCATAACCAACTGCCCTTTGAGATCAATAAGAGTAAAGATGCTGACGAAAATGTCCGTCTGAAATACCGGTATTTGGATCTGCGTAACCCTGCGGTGAAGAAGAACATCATTCTCCGTTGTCAGGTGGTTGCCGAACTGCGTCGGCTGATGACTGAGAAAGGATTCCTGGAGATCACCACCCCTATTCTGACCGCATCTTCTCCGGAAGGCGCCCGTGACTATCTGGTGCCAGCCCGGAATCACCCCGGAAAATTCTATGCGTTGCCCCAGGCACCCCAGCAGTTTAAGCAGTTGCTGATGACCTCCGGTTTTGACCGTTATTTCCAAATCGCCCCCTGCTTCCGGGACGAGGGTGCCCGGGCAGACCGGACCCCCGGTGAATTCTATCAGTTAGATATGGAGATGGCATTTGCTTCTCAGGCAGATGTGCTGTCTACCTTGGAAGATGTGCTGGTGCCGGTGTTTAAGAAATTCGGTAAGTATGAGCGTGTTTCCGAAGCGCCTTTCCGCCACATTCCCTTTAACGAGGCGATGGAGCGCTACGGCTCTGACAAGCCCGACCTGCGTATCGACCTGGAGATCGAAGATATTACCGAGGCGGTTGCCGGTTGCGAATTCGGTCCTTTCCAAAATGCCACCGTTAAGGCTGTTGCCGTGGACAACTTCGACCAGGGCAGAAAGTGGATCGATAAACTATTAAATGATGTGGAAGTGCAGACCGGTAACAAGGCCTGCTGGATCAAGGTAGACGAAAACGGCGAACTCACCGGCGGCGTATCCAAGTTCCTGGCAGACTACAAGGCAGCGCTGACGGAAAAACTGAACCTGAAGCCCGGTAGTTTCGTATGTATGGCAGCGGGCAAGAAGAGCGCCGCACAGAAGACCGCAGGCGTGATCCGTACTCTGATGGGTAAGCGTATCCCCGGCCACTTCGACGAAGAGCAGTATGCTATGTGTTGGATCGTGGATTTCCCCATGTACGAAATGGGCGAGGAGTCCGGCGAACTGGAATTCTGCCACAATCCCTTCTCTATGCCCCAGGGCGGTATGCAGACTCTGCTGGATGCCGAGGGCAATGTAGAAAAACTGCTGGCCATCAACGCCGACCAGTATGACCTGGTGGTCAACGGCTATGAATCTGCATCCGGCGCGGTCCGGAACCACGACCCCGAAATTATGGTCAAGGCATTCCAGATGGTCGGTCTGGGCGAAGAGGATGTAAAAGCCAAGTTCCCGGCTATGTACAACGCCTTCACCTACGGCGCGCCTCCCCACGCAGGCGCTGCTCCCGGCGTTGATCGTCTTGTTATGCTGTTGTGCGGTGAGGAATCCATCCGCGAGGTTATTACCTTCCCCATGAATAAAACCGCCCAGGACCTGATGATGGATGCGCCCACCACCGTTTCCCAGAAACAACTGGACGATGTCCACATCCTTATCAACGAATCCCATCTGTAAAAATAAGCAATGCCCGGAAGGAACACCTTCCGGGCGTATTTTTATAATACTTTTTCCAAAACATCGCCGATGGCCTTTGCCATAGAGTAGAATCCAAAGTCGGTGGGGTGGACGCCGTCTACTGTGCCTTCGTTTCCGCACAGCGCCATCAGTTCCGGACCGGACAGGAAGTATACATTCCGGTCACCGGCGGCAATGGCGTTTTCATAGGTGCGGCGGACAATGGCGGCTCGCTCCTGATCCTCAGCGCTGGGGTAGAATTTGGGGCGGGGCAGTAACAAGATGGGAATGTCCGGGTGGGCATTCCGAACACATTGGAACAGCCTTTCGTGGGTGGCGGTCAAATGGTCTGCATCCGGGGCATTGTAGTCATAATCGCTGACAAAAGCCGCCATATCCAAAGAGGCAATATGCTCCGCCATTTCCTTTTCCCCTTTGGCATTGCCGGAAAAACCCAAGTTGATATGATCCACATCCAGCCGCCGGGAAAGGATATTGCTGTATGCATTACCGGGACGGGAACTGCATGCGCCCTGGGTAATAGACGAACCGTAGAACACCACCGGTTTGCTTAGGCGGTAAGCAGGCGCCGGTCGTATGTTGCAACCTTCTGCAAGACCGATATAAAAAGCGGGCATTTCCGAGTAGGTGGGAAAATGCAGTAAGTATTCGTGCATACCCGTCTCCTGCACATCGTAAATGCTCTCAAAGCCCGCCTCTTCATACCAGGGCGGTA
>JAZQBF010000183.1:0-18036 GCA_045545615.1 Faecousia sp. | reverse complement strand
TTCCTAAGACCGCTTGGCCTCCGACTTCTGGATGGAAAAATTTCTGCCCTTTGGGGCACCCATACCCATGTGCCCACCTCAGACACACAAATTTTGCCCAAGGGCACAGGCTATGTGACGGATCTGGGTATGACCGGACCGAAACACTCGGTGCTGGGCATCCAGCCTGCCCTTTCCATTGCCAAGTTCCGGGGAGATCTGCCGGAGCGCTACCGCTGGGCAGAAGGCCCTACCAAGTTAGAGGCGGTTTTGTTCACCATCGATACCCAAACCGGTCTTTGCCGCAAGGCAGAAAGAGTGGATATTTATGATTAAGATCTTACACAGTGCCGACTGGCACTTGGATTCTCCCATACAGGGACGCAGCCCGGAACAGACCGCCCTTTTGCGGCAGTCGCTGCTGCAGATCCCCGGCAAAGTGGCAAGTATTTGCCGCCGGGAAAACTGCGATTTGGTACTCCTTGCCGGCGACTTGTTTGACGGTCAGTATTCCCAAAGTGGCTACCGGGCGCTGTATGACGCTTTGCAGGAGATGGCTGTGCCGGTGTTTATCACACCGGGCAACCACGACCCGGCGATCCCCGGCAGTCCCTGGCTGACGGAAGTATGGCCGGAAAATGTGCATATTTTCAAACACGCCGCCATAGAGTCTGTGGCGCTGCCTGCTTTGGATTGCCGTATCTATGGCTTTGGTTTTGAATCGATGGAATGCCCCGGACTATTGGAAAATTTCCGGGCAGACCAGACGGAAACTTACGCCATTGGCGTATTCCACGGCGATGCCACCCAGACCAGTTCTCCTTACTGCCCCATCACCGCCTTGCAGGTGGAGCAGTCGAATCTTGACTATATGGCGTTGGGGCATATCCACAAAGGCGATTCTTTCCGCCGTGGCAACACCCTTTGCGCCTGGCCCGGCTGCGGTATGGGCAGAGGCTATGACGAGCAGGGGGATAAGGGCGTTTTGATCGTCACCCTGGATGATACAGCGCAGATCCGGTCTGTTCCTCTGGAAAATCCCCGGTTTTACGACTGGGAGACCCCGGCGGGAGAGGACGCCGCTGTTGCATTGGCGGCGCTTTTGCCCCCGGCAGGGGCAGAAGATTTCTACCGCATTACCCTCACCGGTCCGTCAGAGCCTTTGGATATTCCCGGGTTAAGGACCGCTTTGAACCGTTTCCCCAATTTGGAACTGCGGGACAAAACGGTGCCGCCTCTGGATATATGGGGCAGCGCCGGGGAGGATACCTTTGAAGGCATCTATTTCAAACTGCTGAAAGACCAAATGGACGGGCAGGATCAGCGGACAAAAGCGCAGATCCTCCTTGCCGCCAAGATCTCCCGGCAGTTGCTGGAAGGGCAGGAGGTGCAGTTACAATGAAAATTTTGTCTATGACCGCCACCTTCGGCAAACTGAACCACGAGACCCTTACATTACAGCCGGGGCTGAACATTATCGAAGCCCCCAACGAATGGGGCAAAAGCACCTGGTGCGCCTTTTTGGAGGCGATGCTCTACGGTGTGGACACCCGGGAGCGGAGCACCCAAACATCCCTGGCGGTAAAAGAGCGGTTTGCTCCCTGGTCCGGCGCGCCTATGTCCGGACGGATGGACATTCTTTGGAATGACCGGAAAATTACCATCGAGCGGAGAACAAAGGGCAAAGTGCCCTTCGGCGAATTTTCTGCCTATGAGACGGAAACGGGTCTGCCGGTAACGGAACTTACCGCCGCCAACTGCGGCACAGCCCTTTTGGGCATCGAGCGGTCGGTGTTTACCCGCACAGCCTTTTTGAAATTGAGCAACCTGCCTATGGACGAGGATGAGGCGTTGCGCAGCCGCTTAAACGCCCTGGTCACCACCGGCGATGAAAGTGGGCAGGCAGATGCCTTGGCAGGAAAACTGAAAACCCTGAAAAACCGTTGCAAGCACAATAAGACCGGACTTTTGCCTGAGGCTGAGGCGGCGCGGGCGCAACTGGTGTCGAAACTGGATAGTTTGGATAGGCTGCAGCAACAAACCCAGCAGATCCGCCAGCAGCAGACCCAGGCAAAGACACGCCGGGATGAACTGCATAACCACTTGGCGCATTTGGAATATGCGGCATCTGCCCAGCAGATGGAAAAATATGCAGCAGCCCAAAAAAACTGCCGGGAGGCAGAGGCGGCATACGCCGAACTGGAACAGCGCTGCGGGGCACTTCCCACCCGGGAGCAGGCGCTCTCGGCGCTGGAGACTCTGCGCAGTTTGCGTGACCGGTTGGATGCCGCGGCGGCAGAGGATCGGCAACTGCCTCAAATGCCCCAGATGCCGGTGTTTCCTGCGCCCTTTGCCGGACTTACGGCAGAAACGATGGTGCAGATGGCAACCGAGGATAAAAACGCCTGCGATACTGCCCAAGAAAAGGGCAAGACCGGCATCAGAGATTACATTCCCATGGCATTGGGTCTGTGCGCTGTTGCTTTGGCGCTGATCCCCCATTGGGTCGGCATTACTTTAGCGGCAGCAGGACTTTTGGCGGGAGCCGTGCTGTTTGTGAATCAGCGTATCCGGCGAAATCAGTATAGCAAAGAAGCAACTGCGCTGATTGGAAAATATACGCCTCATAACCCGGAGAATTGGGTGGATTTAGCACAAAAATATGCCCAGACGTTGGAAGATTACCACCGGGATTGTGCCGCTGTACAAGCAAAGCGGGAAGAAAGCGACCGTCGTCACCAACAGTTAAGCGACGAGATCGCCCGGTTCTGCGGCGGCACCACATTGTCCCTTTGCCAGGAGCAGTGGCAGAATGTGGAAAAGCAGCATCTGCAACTTAACCAGGCGAAACTGGCTGCCCAGCAGGCAAAAGAACTGCTTGCGGCGATGGACGATGGCAAAACGCCCATCAACGCCCCGGCTTACCCGGACACATTGACCTATACCAAAGAGCAGACCACTGCCTACCTTACCGATGTAACGGCGTTGCAGCAGCGGTTGCAGACCAATTTGGATCAGTCTTTGGGACAGATGGAGACCTATGGCACCCGGGAGCAACTTCTTTCCAAAATACAAGAGGCGGACAAAAATATCGAAAGCCTGGAAGATACCTATGCCGCGCTGTCCATCGCCCAGCAGACCCTGGCGGATGCTGCCGCCGCCCTTCAGCGGCGTTTTGCCCCCCGGATCAGCCAGCGGGCGAAAGAGATATTCAGCTGCCTTACCGGCAGCCGGTATGACCGCCTGTTTTTGGAGTCCGATCTTTCTGTGAGTGTGGGTGCCCAGGGAGAGGATACCCTGCATAAATCCAACTGGCGCAGCGATGGCACGGTGGACCAAATGTATTTGGCTTTGCGTTTGGCTGTCGCCGGGGAATTGGCGCCGGAAGCGCCTATGGTGCTGGACGATGCCCTGGTGCGTTTTGACGATACCCGGCTGAAAAGTGCATTGCAGATCCTGCAGGAAACCGCCCAAGAAAAGCAAGTGATCTTATTCACTTGCCAGGATCGGGAAAATAAAATTTTAGAAAAATAAGAAAAGCGCAGTCGAAAGACTGCGTTTTTCATTCTGTTGTGGTTTGAAACAAAAATGTCCACAATATGCTGTAGTATGCCAAAAAACGCCCCTTTTTTTCTCCAAAAATCTTCTCTTTCCAATCGTTGCCCAGGGGAGAAAGGTATGGTATAATGACCGTAATTGACAAATTATGATCTGATCGAGGAATTTTATGAACACCCAAGACCTGCACATCGAAAAAAGTCATATTGCAAAATTGCTTGCGGCAGCCAATGCTGACGCGGCTTTGCTGTACATATATTTGCAAAGCGGAAATCCTATGGAGTCTGCGGAGGCGGCATTACGAATGAGCGCATCCCGGCTGTCCATTGCCGGGGCGATGCTGCGGCAACTGGGTCTGTGGCAAGAGGACAAAAAGACCGTTATCATCTCCGGTGAGCGCCCCAATTATTCCGAGCGGGATGTGATCCGGGCGATGGATACAGACACAGATTTCCGTAGTCTTTACCGGGAAGTCCAAAGCCTGATGGGACGCACTTTGAACACCGAAGAAATGAAGATCCTTTTGGGATTTGTCCGGTATTTGGGTATGTCCGGCGAGGTGGTCTCCATGCTGGTGTGCTACTGCAAAGAGCGGGCGCGGCAGAAAGGCAGTTTGCGCAATCCTTCTTTGCGCACCATCGAAAAAGAGGCATACGCCTGGGCAGAACTGGGTATCGACACCATGGAAGAGGCAGCCGCCTACATACAGAATCAGAATATGCGCCGTTCCCGGATCGGTGAAATTATGCGCGTTATGGACATCCGGGGCAGAAATCTTACCCCCAGCGAAGAAAAGTATGCCAAGCAGTGGCTGGAAATGGGATTTGAGCCAGATGCCATTGCCATCGCCTACGACCGCACCTGCACCAATTCCGGCGGCAGAAACTGGGCGTATATGAACCGGATCATCACCCGCTGGCACGAGGCGGGATTGCGTACCCCCGACGAGATCAAACACGGGGATAAAAAACCGGCAGTACCCAAGGGCGCTACCGGTAAATTGGGACAAGCAGAACTGGATGCTATCCAGCGGATGCTGAAGGAGGACTAAACCATGCCTTATGCTACACAGATCGTCAGCCGCGCAAGAGCAAAACTTGCCCAGGCGAAGATGGATAAAGAATCAGCATACCAACACAATTTACACGAGGCTTACGGCAAACAGCCCCGGTTAAAGGAGATCGACCTGGAACTGCGCAAGAGTATGGCGCTGATCGCCCAGTCGGTTTTTAACAAAGACCCGGAGGCAAAGGCAGCCGTTGCGGACATCAGAGAGGCAAACCAGGCTTTGCAGCAAGAGCGGGCTGCTTTGGTGGCAGCCAATTTCCCCGCCGGATTTTTAGACGATTCTCCCGTCTGCCCCAATTGCGGCGGCAACGGCTATATTGGCAGCGCCATGTGTCCTTGTCTGGCAGAACTTTGCCGGCAGGAACAGCAAGCGGAACTGTCCCGGCTGACCACCGGCGCAGAGCGGTTTGATACATTCCGGCTGGACTTTTATTCTGCCAACGTGGACAGCCGCTACGGCGCAAGTCCCCGGGTGATCATGGGCAAGGTGCTTGACTATTGCCAGCGCTACGCAGAGAATTTCGCCTACGGCTGCGGCAATTTGCTCTTTGTGGGCAATACCGGCCTGGGCAAAACATTCCTCTCTGCCTGCATCGCCAATGTAGTTGCGGAGCAAGGCTTTTCCGTGGTTTATGAATCTGCCCCTCAACTGATCGCCAAACTGGAAAAAGCACGGTTCAATCCCCAGGAAGACAGTCAGGCGCAGGTACAAAAATATAACGAATGCGACTTACTGATCATAGACGATCTGGGTACGGAAATGCCCGGCAATTTCGTCACCGCCGCCCTTTATAGCCTGCTTAACGACCGGCTGTTGAACGATAAAAGCACCATCATCTCCACCAATTTGAACATCGAAGAGATCGCCCAGCGGTACTCTCCCCAAATCGCCTCCCGTCTCCAGGGTGGCTACAAGGGTCTTACCTTTGTGGGCGAGGATATCCGGGTGCTGAAAAACAGAGGCGTGCTGGTATGAGTTGGGGCATTCTGTTTGACCTGGACGGCACATTGCTGGACAGTTTGGGGGATCTGACCGATGCGGTGAATTACACCCTTGCCCACTATGGCTGTCCTGCCCGGACACGGGAGGAGATCGCCACCTTTTTAGGAAACGGCGCGCTGCACCTTATCAAAATGTCCCTGCCCGGCAAGGACACCGACCCGGACCCGGAGGAGGCGCTGGCATTTTACCAACCCTATTACCGCGCCCACTGCAACATCAAAACCGGCCCTTATGGGGGCATTTTGCCGGCGCTGAAAGAACTTTCGGAGAAATACCCTCTGGCGATCGTCACCAACAAACCCCACGGTGCGGCAGTGCCTCTGTGCAAAGCCCAGTTTGGGGATATTTACGCCCTGGGCGAAGAGACGGGTTGCCCCCGGAAACCGGCGGCGGATATGCTTTTTAAGGCAATGGCTGCCATCGGCGTAGACAAGTGCGTGTATGTAGGCGATACGGAAGTGGATATTCTTACGGCAAAAAATGCCGGAATGCCCTGCCTCACCGTAACCTGGGGCTTCCGCACCCGGGCGCAACTGCTTGCCGCCGGAGCAGAGCATCTTTGCGACGATCCGATGGATATGCCCAAAATGATAGAGGAGATCCGAAATGGCAAATGAGTTTTACGCCCTTTTGGGCAGAATGCGCTATATCACCCGCTGGGGCTTGATGCGCAATACATTTTCTGAAAACATCCAGGAGCACAGCCACCAGGTGGCGGTGCTTGCCCACGCCCTGGCGCTGATCCGCCGGGATGTGCTGAAACTTTCCGGACCGGACCCGGATAAATGCGCGGTGGCAGCCTTGTATCACGATGCATCGGAAATTCTCACCGGTGACCTGCCCACCCCCATCAAGTACTACAATCCGGACATTAAGACCGCCTATAAGCAGGTGGAGCGGATCGCCGGAGAGCGGATCTTGGATATGCTCCCTGCCCAGTTGCGGACAAGTTATGAGCATCTGGTGCTGGAAGACGACCCGGATGTGACCCCCATTGTGAAAGCGGCAGATAAACTTTCTGCCTACATCAAATGTGTGGAAGAGCAAAAAGCCGGCAATACGGAGTTTGACTCTGCGGCGGTGCTGACCATGGAGGCTATGGAAAAAATGGCGATGCCGGAACTTACCTGGTTTATTGAAAACTGCCTCCCGGCATTCTCTTTAAATATCGACCAACTGTAAAAAATACCCCCCGGTTTCCTTGAGAAACCGGGGGGCTGCTGTTACCAAAATTTTTGATATGTTGTGGCAAGTTCCGTAAATACGGAAAGCAGTTCATCGGGAATGGTGTAAACAAGGGTCTCCTTGCCGGCATCCACCAGCAAATATGCGCCCAAACCTTCCACCATCAATTCCACATGATCCCGCCGCATCAGGTGATCCTTGCTGGACTCTTGCACCATAATGGACATTCCGGAGAAACTTGTGGTGTCTTCCAGTTTCCGGGGCGTCACAGAGGTCAGAACTTTATTGATAGCGTCCACCTGCACTTGATTCAGGGTGTAGAAACCTTCCACATATTCTTCCTTCTCAAAATCGTAGTAACCGTATTGGAAGCAAAGTTCTTCCGGCTGGAAGGGCTCTTTCAGCCAGCGGGACATTTCGTCGAACCGGTCTTCCCGGCAGTAAACGATCTTGCCGGCATAGTCCCGCAGGAGAACCTCGTCGTCGCTCACATTTAAGAAGGTCAGATTATACATACTGCTGAGCAAAACCGGCACATCTTCCTCGGTGAGGCACAGCGACCGGTCGCCGGACATCACCGGGCAAAAATATTCGTTTTCCGGCAGCGCTTTATAGGTACTTCCGTTCCAAAGAACTTCGCCGTAGCCTTTTGCAAATGCCTGGTTTTCCCGGGCTTCGTCCAGGGCGGCGCAGCCGGTAAAGGCAAAGAGCATCAGCAGGCAAAGGGCAGTCAACAAAAGCCGTTTCCAAGTGTTTTTCATATTCACGCCTCCTTACTCCAGGTTCAGCCGCTTACGGATCACAAACCGGCTGATAAGGAAGAATATTCCGCAAATAATGGCGTAGAAAACAATACCGGCGCACAGGGCGATGTGAACAGTGCCGTTGGGGTTGTCGGCAACAAACTGTCCAATATCCCGCATAAGTTGCGTGCCATCCAGGGCGAAGGACAGGATAATGAAGATCGTGCCGAAGATCTGGGTGATCACATAGTAGGCAAAATAGGCGCCTACAGATGCCAAAATGCGGTTTTTCCGGAACAACTGACCCACGCTGACACAGCAGTTGAGCAGCATGTGACCGTAGTAAAACGCCACGATCAACAGCACAAAGAACTCTGCGATCCAGCCGATGATATGTCCCACCATATCCTCCGGAATATGCTTTGCCAGGTAACTTGCCGCAAGGCACATCTCGTGCCAAACATCACCGGCGGAGATGATGGGAACGGTGATCGCAGCCACCAGCAGAGAACCTACGCTGAAGCACAGAGCGGTGAGGGACTTGACCCAAATGTGGGCGGTGGTGGATACCGGCAGGGTAAAGGTCAGATAGCCTTCACCGGTAAAAAGGTTTTTGTAAAACCGGGTCACACCGAACACGATAGGCGCTGCCAGGCAGACCAGCAGACCGATCACATACATAATGATGCCGGAGACCTGGATAATGTTGTAGTAAACCGTGTCGGTTTCAAAACAGAGGATCAGCCGGTTCATAGCGGCAACTACCAGTACAATACCGTAGATCAGGGGCATGATTCGCAGCCACGCCAAGAATTCGTGCTTATACAGTTTCTTTACCATCTGAACACCTCCCGGAACAATCCGTCGACGCCCATACCTTTTTCTTCCCGGATAGACTCCACACTCTGGTGCAAAACGATGCGCCCGTCTTTAATGAAGACCACCTCGTCCAAAACCTGCTCAATATCCGCAATCAGGTGGGTGGAGATCAGTACGATGGCTTCCGGGTTATAGTTGTTGATGATGGTGCTGATCACATAGTCCCTCGCCGCCGGGTCAACACCGGCGATGGGCTCATCCAGCACATAGAGTTTTGCGTTGCGGCTCATAGTGAGAATGAGGCAGACCTTTTCTTTGTTGCCCTTGGAGAGGGTCTTTAAGCGGCTTTTGGGGGAGATGCCCAGTTTTTCCAGCATCTGCAAAGCCAGTTCCGGACGGAAATCCGCGTAGAAATCCGTGAAATAGGCGATGATCTGCTCCACCCGCATCCAACTGTTTAAGTAGATGTTGTCCGGCAGATAGGCAACAACCGCCTTGGTCTCCGGGCCGGGGGCGTTGCCGCAAACAGTCAAGTTGCCGCTGTCCGGGGTCAGCAGACCGTTAATAATTTTGATAAGGGTCGTTTTGCCGGAGCCGTTAGGGCCTAAAAGTCCCACGATCCGACCGCTTTCCAAAGAAAGGGAAATGTTGTCCAGCGCCAGTACATTGCCATAACGCTTGGTCAGGTTTTCACAGCGTAAGAGTTCAGACATGCTCCCACTCCTTTACTAATTTTTTTGCTTCTTCTGTGCCGATGCCCATGGCAGAGAGTTCTGCGAAAAAAGCGTCGGTCTTTTCCCGCACTTTTTCTTCCCGAAATGCCATGGCGGCAGAGATGTCCTGGTTGACGAACCACCCGGCGCCCCGAATGGAGTAAAGTACGCCCTGCTGCTCCAACTGGGTGAAGGCATACTGCACCGTGTTGGGATTCACACCGGCAGCCACCGCCACTTCCCGGACACTCATCACTTTTTCCCCCGGTTTCAGCGAACCCATGGCGATCTCTGCGCACAGATGTTCACAGATCTGGGGGCATAGGGGACGGTTCTTTTCCAAATGCCAAGTCACATAGCAGCCTCCTTTCCGTAGTCCGACTGTACTACTGTACTAATACGGTAATACAGTTTTTGCCATTTGTCAAGAGAAAAATAAAAATCCGGTGAAGAAAATTCTTCACCGGATTTATCTTATTCTTTTGTAACCATAGGTTTGACCTTTTTGTTATAGATCCGCAGGAAAAAGATGATAGCAAGCACGGTGCTGACCACCTCTGCGATGGGAAACGCCCACCACACATTGTCCACATTGCCGGAAAGACTCAAAAGGTATGCCGCCGGCACCAGGGCAAATAACTGGCGGCACAGAGATGTGATGGAAGAATAAATGCCGTTGCCCAGTCCCTGGAATGCCGCCACCAGGGGAATGCCGATGGCAGCCAGGGGGAAATGGAAACTGACGATACGCATAGCAGTAGCGCCCATTTTCACCAGCGCCTGGGCATCTTGCCCGCCGGACGAACCGAAAATACCCATCAGCGCGTCGGGGAAAAGTTGGAAAATGCCAAAACCCATAAGCATAACCACCACAGCGGTGGCAAGACCGTATTTGACGGTTTTCTTGATCCGCTCCGGCTGCCGGGCGCCGTAGTTATAGGCGATGATGGAAATAGAGGCGTTGTTGATGCCGAACAGAGGCATCAGGAAAATGCTCTGCACTTTAAAGTAAATGCCAAACACATTGGCGGGGGTCTGCCCATGGACAGCCCGGAAACCAAGGAAGATCTGGTTCATACAGAAATTCATCACAGAGCCGATTGCCATCATGATCACAGAGGGGATGCCGATGGCAAGGATGCTGCCAATGACCTCTTTGTTGGGGCGCAGATATTTAAACTGAAAGGAGACATCCGGGTTGCTGGTGATATTGAAGATAATTGCCAAAATACCGGCGACCCACTGACCGATCACCGTGGCGAGGGCTGCGCCGGCAACACCAAAGGCGGGGAGACAGAAAGGAAGGCTGATGCCCATTACATCCTTAAGACCGGCAGAGCCTAAAATAAACAGCGGGTCTAAAATGATGTTCAGCACCGCGCCGATGCCCTGGGTAAAGAGGGTATACACCGTTCTGCCGGAAGCCTGCAGCATCCGCTCGCCCAGTATTTCCAGGAATACACCGGCGGTAAAAATGCAGCAGATAGAGGTGTAACTGATGCCGTATTGACGGGTGATGTCATTGGTGTCGAAAAAGGTGTAATAGCCTTCGGTAAGGAAAAAGCCGAACAGCATAAAAACACCGATGGAGAGAAAGGTCAGAAAAATGCCGTTGCCGGCGGCAAGGTTGGCTTTTTCCCGGTTTCCTTCGCCCAGAGATTTGCTCATCAAAGAGTTCATACCCACGGCGACACCGGTAGCGCAGCCGATCTGCAGGTTTTGGATGGGAAATGCCAAACTCAATGCGCCGGTGGCATCTGCCGACACCAGCGACACGAAGTATGTATCCACAATGTTGTAAAACGCCTGCACCAGCATGGAAAGGGCAAGGGGCAGCGCCATAGTAAAGAGCAGTTTGCCAACGGGCATCGTGCGCATTTTGTTATCGCCCAGTTGGGCGGCTTGTGTTTTTGCCATAAGAGTTCCTCGTTCTGTAAAAAATTCAACGTTCCTATTATAATTGCCCAAGGGCAGTAAATCAACCACAAAAAATCCCGATGGATCTTCTCCATCGGGAAATGGGATTAATGGGCGGTGCGACCGCTGACAGAGGGGACGATACAAACATCCGCTGCGGAGAGGGCGGGCAACTCCGTGATCTGGGCAGCAGAGGTATTCAGCACCCGACGGGCGCACAAAAAGTTTTCCACATACCAACTGTCATCCAGGTTGTCGTAGGCAACGCCCTTGCTGGCAGAGTGGATAATGGTGTTGTCGCCTACATAAAGACCCACATGAGATGCCAGGCTGGGGTCTTCCGCTCTGTGGAAGAACACCAGATCGCCGGGGAGCAAACTCTCCTTGGGGATCACGATGCCGTCCTGCAACTGAGTGCTGGCGCGGCGGGTGATGGGCACATCGTGCTGGGTGTAGAGATAATAAGTAAAGCCAGAACAGTCAAATCCGCCGGGGCGGGCGCTGGCGAAAACATAAGGTGTGCCTTCCTGGGCATCTGCCAGGGCAACAATAGACTGGCGCAGAGAATGGGCATCGCCGCGGCTTTTGTAGTCCATTACCCGGGTCTCGGAAGAACCCTCGGCGCACTTTACGAAATATTCGCCATTTTCATTCATTCCCACCTGGGAGATGGCGATGTAGCCGGTCATATCGTAGCAGTCAACTTTATAAAAATCGTTTTTCTGATCCAGCAGGGTGATTTTTGTTCCGTTTTCCATCTGACCGATCACGGGGGCGTCATAAGAACCGTAGTTGCGCACCACAGTGGTCAGGGTGGATTCTGTCCGGTTGAGAGAGGTGTCTGTATTTTGGGTGGCTTCTGCCGCTGCAACGGGGGATACCACGGGGATCAGCAGGCACATACACAGCGCCAGCATGCAGATCCGTTTGCCCAGGTGCAAGGGTTTCGTCATAAACACATTCCTTTCCTTGATTGGTGGTGGACACCAATATTGTTACAATCGGTTACAGATTATAGCACGGCTGTTACCAATTGTCAACGGAAAAAGTATGTGCAAATTATACAAAAACCCTTAAAAAAGCCGTATTTTTGAAAAAAATTCCAGTTTGGTGGAGAAAAAAGTGGAGAATCTTCCGGTCAAAAGAAATCCGAAAATGGTAAAAAACTGTAAATATTTTGTTTTCCGCGGCGTTTCGACAAAAATTTTCCACCCAAAAAGAAACAAAAAATTGCGCCTTGTATAATTTTAACAAAGGTAGCCCCGGGGCAAATACCCCGGATCTTCCCCGGAATGCCACAATTTCCTCTTGCAAGGGCGACCGGATTCTTATATAATATACTGTGGCAGAAATCTCTGCTAAAAAAATTGCGTTGCATCCCGATTGCGGGAGCGACAGCAGGAGGTAATTGAATATGAACAGCAAAACGAAGACCCTTGTGGGTGTGGGACTGTTCACTGCCATTGTAGTTGTACTCCAGATGCTGGGAGGCAGCATACGCGTAGGCAGTGTTTTTTCCATTTCCCTGGTGCTTGTGCCCATTGTGGTAGGCGCAGCGGTTTACGGTTGGCAAGCCGGCGCGTGGCTGGGACTTGCCTTTGGCATCACGGTGCTTGCCACCGGCGATGCGGCGGCGTTTTTGGCGGTGCATGTACCCGGCACGATCCTCACCGTGCTGGCAAAAGGCATCTGCTGCGGCGCGGCAGCCGGTTTGATGTATAAACTTTTTTCCCGTTGGGGACAGTTTTTAGGCGTGATCGCAGCGGCAGTGATCTGTCCGGTGGTGAATACCGGCATATTCCTGGTTGGCTGCAAACTGTTTTTCTATGAGACCGTCAGCGCCTGGGGCGCGGCGGCAGGCTTTGCCAATGCAGAGAGTTATATGTTCCTGGGATTGGCAGGCATCAACTTCCTGGTGGAACTGGTCACAAATGTGGTGCTTGCGCCGGTGATCACCCGCCTGATCAGATTGGGAAGCAAATAAGGAGCAATTTTATGCTGTTAGCAATTGATATTGGCAACTCCAATGTGGTGATCGGTTGCCTGGACGAAAACGACAATACCAAGGCGCTTTTTCGTATGGTAACAGACCTGAAAAAGACCGAGGATGAATATGCAGCCGGAATGCAGGCGATCTTGATGCACAACGGGGTGGACTGCGGCGCTTTTGAGGGCGCGATCATCTGTTCTGTTGTGCCGCCGCTGACGGAAATTTTCCGCACCGCGGTGGAAAAGGTCACCGGCTGCCGGGCGTTGGTGGTAGGCGCCGGGGTGAAGACCGGGCTGAACATTATGATCGAAAACCCGGCGACTTTGGGCAGCGACCTGGTGGCAGCCGCCGTTGCGGCGATGCAGCAGTTCCCACTGCCGGTGATCGTTGTGGATATGGGCACAGCCACCACCGTCACCGTGGTAGACGAAGGCAATCGCTTTTTAGGCGGCGCCATCATTCCCGGCGTTGCCCTTTCTATGGAGGCGCTGTCTTCCGGTACATCCCTGCTGCAGAAAGTGCCGCTGGATGCGCCGAAAAAGTGCATCAGCGCCACCACGATCGAATGTATGCAGTCCGGCGCGGTCTATGGCAATGCCGCAATGCTGGACGGAATGATCGACCGATTCCGGGAGGAACTGGGGAAAAATGCCAGCGTTGTCGCCACCGGCGGCATCGCGCCCAAGATCATTCCCCATTGCCGCAATCACATCGTCTATGACGAAGACCTGCTTTTGAAGGGTCTGAACATTATTTATAAAAAGAACAGAAAATAACATTTCCCAAACAAAGAAAGGAGGGGACACACTTGCGCCGAATCATACTGCTTATCACCGCGATGGTGCTGGTTTTGGCTGTTGCCACCGGCGCAAGCGCCGCAAGCACCGTCTCTACAGCCGGATGCTATGCCACCGTCGCCTCCGACGGCAGTTGTCAGGTCACCTTGACCGCCACACTCCACTTGGAATCCGCCCAGGACGATCTTTCTGTGCTGCTCCCCGGAGATGCCCAAAATGTCACCTTAAACGGCAGCCGTACCCGCACCACCAAGCATAACGACCTGCGAAAAGTGGACTTGAGCAAGGTCGCCGGTCACGCGGCGGGAGAGTTCACCGTTACCATGAACTACACTTTGCCGGATGTGGTGAATCTGGACGAGGACGAAATTCTGACCCTTTCGCTGCCGCTCCTTTCCGGCTTTGACTATGCCATCAGCCAGATGGAATTTACCGTCACACTCCCCGGAGAGGTCGCGGGAGAACCGGGGTTTTCCAGCGGCTATCACAAGGCTGACATCGAAAAGAGCCTGACTTATACCGTCACCGGGGCAACGGTTTCCGGAAAGTTTACGAAAGAACTGAAAGACCACGAAACATTGCTGATGACCATGGCGGTTTCTCCGGAGATGTTCCCCCAGCCTGCTATCAATGTGCAAAGCACCGATGTGGGCGTAGGCGGTATGATCGTCTGCGGCGTGCTGGCATTGCTTTATTGGATATTTTTCCTTCGGTGTCTGCCGGTTTGGAAACAGTATGCCACCCAGCCGCCGGAAGGCATTACCGCCGGGCATATTGGCTGCGTTGTGCAAAACCAGGGCGTGGATCTGACGCTGATGGTCCTTACCTGGGCGCAACTGGGTTATGTATATATCCGCATCCACCGCCAGCGGGTGATTTTGGAAAAGCGGATGGAAATGGGCAACGAGCGCAGCGAGTACGAACTGCGCTGGTTCCGAAAACTTTTTGGCAGAAAAGACCGGGTGGATACCACCGGCACAGCCTATGCCGAACTGCGCCGTGAGGCGGCGAAAAACCCCGCCGGTCTGCGGGGTATGCTCCGCGCCAAAGGCGGCAACGGGCAGATATTCCGTATTCTTGCTTCCGGTGTGGGTCTCTTTGGCGGTGTGTGCGTAGGGCTTTCCCTGGGCAGCGGCGCGGTGCTCCAATGGCTGGTGGTGGGCATTTTTGGAATTTTCGGTGGCATCAGCGGCTATTGTATGCAAGGCTGGCTGGGCAGTTTGCGTCTGCGCTCCAAAAAGACTGCTGCGCTGACCCTGATTTTAAGCGGTATGTGGCTTGGTCTGGGCGCGGCGGCAGAGATATTCCCCCTGACCCTTTGGATGGTCATTGGACTTTTGGTGGCAGGACTTTTATTGTCCGTTGGCGGAGGGCGTACCGAATACGGCCGCTATACCAAAGGACAACTTTTGGGACTGCGCTGGTATTTGCGCAAAGCCACCAAAGGCGAACTGCAGCGAATATGCGCCACAGACCCGGATTATTTCTTCTCCCTTGCCCCCTGCGCGGTGGCGCTGGGCGTAGATAAGACCTTTGCCAAGAATTTTGGCAGCATCCGCCTGCTGGATTGCCCCTATATGGCATCCAGAACCGACGCCCACTTGACTGCCCTGCAGTGGCAGCAACGGCTGCGGTACGCCGCGGACCAAATGGACGAGCGCTATCGCCGCTTGCCTTGGGAAAAATTTTTGCAACTGATCGGCAGTTTCCGTAAATAAAAACAAATCCGGATGCATCAGCATCCGGATTTTGTTACTTGTCCAGTTTTGGTTTATTAGAGTTGTTTTAAAATCTGCGGCGACTTATTTGGCCCCCTCTGACGAGGGGGCTGTCACCGCAGGTGACTGGGGGAGAGACTACCCCTCCGGCTGAAATCGAGGATTTCAGCCACCTCCCCTGACAAGGGGAGGCATATGGTGCGCAAGTAGATCAACGCCTGGATAAATTGGAATTTATTCTTCGAACATCGTTGTGGACAGATACCGCAGTCCCGTGTCCGGGAGCAGAACAACGATGGTTTTGCCTGCGTTTTCCGGTCGCTTGGCAACTTTTATAGCGGCATACAGCGCCGCGCCGGAGGAGATGCCGCAAAGGATGCCTTCCTTTTTGCCCAGCAGACGGCCGGTTTCGTATGCCTGGTCTTCGGTCACCGGGATGATCTCGTCGTAAATTTTGGTATCCAGTACCTGTGGAATAAAGTTTGCGCCGATGCCCTGAAGTCCGTGAGGGCCGGACATACCTTTGGTCAGTAAGGGGGAAGATGCCGGCTCTACCGCAACGATCTGCACATCCGGATTTTTCTCTTTTAAAAATTTGCCCACGCCGGTAATGGTGCCGCCGGTGCCCACGCCGGCTACGAAAATGTCCACTTTCCCTGCGGTGTCTTCCCAAATCTCCGGGCCGGTGCTGATGATATGAGCCTGGGCGTTGGCGGGATTTTCAAATTGCCCGGGGATGAAACTGCCGGGGATCTCTTTTGCCAATTCTTCTGCTTTGTCCACCGCGCCCTGCATTCCCAGCACGCCGGGGGTCAGCACCAACTGTGCGCCGTAGGCGGTCATCAATTTTTGCCGCTCGATGCTCATGGAATCGGGCATTACGATCATTGTGCGGTAGCCACGCACCCCGGCGATGGCAGCCAAACCGATGCCGGTGTTGCCGGAGGTAGGTTCAATGATCACAGAGCCTTCCTTTAAAAGTCCCTTTTCCTCAGCGTCCAGTATCATCTGTAACGCCGCCCGGTCTTTCACAGAACCGGTGGGATTCAGGTATTCCAGTTTTCCCAGAAGGCGGCCGTTTAAGGCGCATTCCTTTTCCAGTTGGGTCAGTTCCAAAAGGGGTGTGTTTCCCACCAACTGGCTGATTGATGTATAGATCTTGCCCATAACATTACCTCGATTTATTTTGTGTTACCCTTTATTTATTTATACTTTTTAATATACCCAATGTCAATAGGAACATTGACAGACCTTCCGGTGTATGATATAAAAAAAGCAAAGAATTCCAAGAAGGATGGAACAGAATGGAAAACATTGAAAGTATTATCGAAACAGTCACCGACAGCATTATGGCGGACTACGCCACCGGTCGGGATATTGACCGGATGGAGCAGCAGCGCAAGCCGGACAAAGACGCGATTATCGATATTATTGAAAAACTCCGGCGCATCATTTTCCCCGGATATTTCCGGGATAAAAACTACCGCACCTATAACGCAAAGCACAATCTTTCCATGCTTGTGGAGGATGTGATGATCAACCTGACCCGGCAGATGAAGCGGGTGTATCAGGATGAAGGGGTGTCGGAGACGGAGGCGGAAACCATCGCCCAGGAAAAGGCGCTGGCATTTATCCGCCAGATCCCCCAGGTCCGGGCATACATCCAAACAGACCTGCAGGCATCCTACGACGGTGACCCGGCTGCCACCGGTATGGCAGAAATTATTTTTGCATATCCCGGTCTTTTCGCCATTATGGTCTACCGCCTTGCCCACGTGCTGTATACCCTTAATGTGCCCATGATCCCCAGAATTATGACCGAGTTCGCCCACAGCACCACCGGTATCGACATCCACCCCGGCGCAACGGTGGGTAAGTATTTCTTCATCGACCACGGCACCGGTATCGTCATTGGCGAGACCACCGTCATCGGCGATAATGTAAAGATCTACCAGGGTGTTACCTTGGGCGGTCTGTCCACCAGAGGCGGTCAGAGTCTCCGGGGCAAGCGCCGCCACCCCACCATCGAAGACAATGTGACCATCTACGCCAACGCGTCCATTTTAGGCGGTGATACGGTGATCGGTCAGGGCTGCGTCATCGGCGCCAACGCCTTTATCACCCAGTCCATCGAACCCTGCACCACCGTAACGGTGAAAAATCTGGAACTGCAACTAAAACCCCAGGGCAACTGTTGCCAGGAGAAAAACCCCTTTTGAGCCCGTATGGACGGGCGGCCAAACGCGTTACCAGCAGGAATCAGAATTATACTTCCGTTATAATGCTCGGTAACGACACAGTATTATAAAATAAAAAAGCACCATTTTTGAATGGTGCTTTTTATATTTGGGGGTTGGTTGCCCTCTGGTTAGTCTTCAAATGTGAGGATGTCCTTGAACTTTTCCTTGAAAATGGCGTAAACCGCGTCCAAAGTGGCTTCGTCATTGACAGCCAGATAGTTTTCGTTCTCCTCGTCAATGGGCTGGATCTCCAGGATCACGATTTCCGGCTCCTGGGATTCCACGGGCATCAGAGCCAAATACTCT
>JAZQBF010000182.1:0-7623 GCA_045545615.1 Faecousia sp. | reverse complement strand
TTCCCTTGACAAATTTTGATCCGGATACGATGGATGCCGTTCTTATCGTGGATGAAAACGTTACGCTCCGCTTGAATGTGGATGAAAACGGCAACACCAGACTTGCAGATGTGGACGGCGGCGTTGAAGTATTGCCGCCTTCAGGTGCTATGATCTTCAGCGTGGTGAAAAAACCGGTCGACAATGAGGATTTCGAAACCGAAAGCTATACTTTAACAGACGATAAAGGAAACGTAATATCACTTACATACGAGGAAAATAGAGAACTTTCGTTTACAATGATCGATTATTTGGCGTTTTCACCCGAAGACTTGGAAACTATGGGCATACCACAACAATTGTATGATTCTATGATGGAAGGTATTGCAAATGCGACTAAGCAGCACGGTACTCTGCTATCCTTCTATGAAATTCAAGTTGAGAACGACGACGGCTTTTTGATACATGAAGGTCCGTTTTATATCAAAATCAAAATGACCGACGAAATGAAAAAATATGATATCTTCAAAATTATTTACGTAGATACTGAAGATAATTTCGCCACAGAATCACCAATCACGTTGACTCAAGAGGGTGGGTATTTGGTCGGTACATTGGAGCATTTAAGCACCTACGCTTTAGTGGGAGATAATGCGCCTGGAGAAAACGACGCACCTGCAGATAGCGATACATCTGCACCAACTTCTCCCCAGACTGGCGATAACAGCAATCTTGGATTGTGGGTATTCCTCTTAGTATTGAGTTGCTGTTCAATGATAGCTTTGATCGTTATTGATAAACAGAGAAAGATCGCAAAATAGCCAATCACTTTGCCCCGTTGGGAGCGCAGTAAATTCTGCATTCCTAACGGGGCTTTTTTGCGTTATATCAAGTCTTTTATGGCTTCTTTTAATTTCATAAGTGCCTTTTCACATTTTTTGTGTGCGGTGTTGCCGCAAAACCGGTTTCCCGGTTGCCGGTAAGGGTAATGCCAAAACAAGTTTCCGGGATCTTTTGGCGCAAAACATCTTCCGCCGCGCCGGTAAACACAATGCGGTTTTCGTGCAGAACGACCACATTGTCCGCAAACCGCAGAACATCCGGCAGATCGTGCATCACCACAAGAAATGTCTTGTTTTGCGCCCGGCAGATCTTCTCCACCAACTCCAAAAAAGCAAATCGGCTCACCATATCCAAATGGGCAGTAGGCTCATCCAGCACCACCACCGGGGTGTCCTGGGCGAGGATCATCGCAAAAAATGCTTTCTTCCGTTCGCCCCCGGACAGAGTATCCACAAAGGCGTTTTGCAAATGTTCGATGCCTGCGTCCGAAATCGCTTTTTCCACCAATTCGGCATCCCGGAAAGATAGTTTTCCGGTGATGGGCGTATAGGGTGCGCGACCAAAGGAGACCAACTCTTTCACCGTTACCCGGGGACGGGGCAAGTCCTGGGGCAGGCAGGCTATCTGCTTTGCCCGTTGCCGGTTCGTCATAGACTTTGTATGTACCCCATCCAAAGCAATGCTGCCGGAATGATCTGTCTTTTCTCCCAGCAAACACCGAATCAAGGTGGATTTGCCTGCGCCGTTGCGACCAACAAGGGCAGTGATCTGCCCCTGGGGCACGGCAAAGGACACATTTTCCAGCACCTTTTTCTTTTTATAGCCGGCGCAAACACCGTCAAAACACAAATTCATCGGCGATACCTCCTTTGCAGTAATAACACAAAGAAGAAGGGCGCGCCAACCAAAGCGGTAACGATACCCGCGGGGATCTCCGAAGGCGCAAAAAGGGTTCTGCCTAAAAGATCTGCCAAAACCACCATACTGCCGCCCAAGAGCGCGCCGGCGGGAAGGATCTTTCGCAAATCGGCGCTACATAGCAACTGCCTTGCAATATGGGGCACCATCAATCCCACAAAACCCAAAAGGCCTGCAAAGGACACCGCCGCAGCGGCAGATGCGCTTGCCAGCAGCAGCGCCGTGATCCGCAGTATTTTCACCCGGATGCCCAGTCCGGCGGCAATATCATCGCCCAGGCACATAAGATTCATTTTGCCTGCCAGGATCATTGCCCCAAAAAGGCTGCAGCAGATGATAACCGCCGGCAGCAAAAGATCTGAAAATCCAACGCCGCTGACACCGCCAACGGAAAAATAATTGTATGTGATCGCCATATCGGGATAGATTAGTTTCAAAAGGGAGATGCCCGCATTCAGAAGTGCAGATACCGCCACACCGGTAAGAATAATGCTCACCCGGGAGCCGCCTGCCTTATTGGCTACAAAAAGAATCAGCATCGTGCAGGCAAATGCCCCCACAAACGCCATCAGCGGTTGCAGCCGGTACGCCATTGGGGCAAAGCAAAGTCCCAGTACCATAGCAAATCCCGCGCCGGCATTGACGCCGATAATATTCGGCCCAGCCAGAGGGTTATCCGTTGACGCCTGCAACAGCGTGCCGCTGATGCCCAAGCCAACGCCCGCCAGCAGACACGCCGCCACATGCGGCAAGCGCACCACCCATAGGATCTTGGTATAAACCGATTCACCGGCAGGATGAAGAAGACCGCTCAGCACGTGAGAAATGGTCAGCGGAGTGCTTCCCCAACACAGCCCGGCGGCGCAGCATACCAACGTCATCGCCCCAAGCAGGCAAAGCCGCAAGGGGGCGAAAAAAGATTTATCCTTCATAATCTAACTCCGGATACAAAAGGTCAAATAACTGTTCGTAAGCCTCCGCCCAGCGGTGATTTGGCTTAAAATGGAACAATTCTTTGTCTAAAAATGTGTAATTTCCTGTTTTTACGGCGGTCAGGTCTTTCCAGCCGTCGCTTTCAAACAAAGCATCCATATAGTCCTTGGCGGCATTTTCATTTCCCATAGCAACCAGGAAAATGTGCGCCGGATCTTGCAGCAGGATCTCCTCTAAGGAAAGACCGTCCAGCAGTATATCTGCGCTGTCGGCAATATTTACCGCGCCCAGTTGGGAGAGCATCGTGCACACAAAGTTCTCCGGCGCTTTCTTTGCCTTGGTAGCGCTGTAGGTACTGCCGGCGCGAACAAAGAGGATCTTTTTCCCCGCCAGATCTCTTTCTCTGGACAAAATCTCGTCTACCTGCGCCTTTACCCGGACGCCGTAAGTTTCGTAGGCTTCCGGGTTCCCGGTGATCTGGGTGCAGGTTTTCAAAACCGTAAGATACTGGGAAAAATCATCCACCCGGAACAGCGCCGCCGGCACGCCCTGCTCTGCCATCGCTTCGCAGGCATCCACCTGGGCAGGAATATCGGCAGAGCCGATAACAAGATCCGGTTTTTCTGCCAAAAGGCGCTCTATATCCACGGTCTTGCCCGCGCCCTCGTCCACAAGGGGCGTTGATGCCGGGACAAAGCCCCGCTCTACCGCCTCGCCAACGGAGATCGCCACTTCTCCCCCTGCCAGTTGCCAAATTTGCGCAAAGGAAGAGAACAGCACCGCCACTTTCTTTGGCTTTGTCTGAAGCGCAACGGTGTTGCCCAAACTGTCTGTAACGGAAATCTGAGGCATCGCTTTTTCCGGTGCTGCTTTTCCACAGCCGGTTAAAAGCAGACAAGCCAACGCCGTCAACAAAAACATTTTGCGGATCATTTGCTTAAGATCTCCGCTTTCCGCTGAAGCAAGGTATCTCCCTCGATCAGGCGGCAGGCTTCCGCAAAACCGATCCGGGCGATGGTGTTGGAGAACCGCTCTCCGGCAACACCTTGATCTTTAAACAGCAAAATCGCTTTTTCCACCGCCGCCAGCACATCTTCTTCGCTGGTAAACAGCAATTCCATAGGAATGCCATGGGCAAAATCCTTGCCCCAGCGACCGCCTAAGTATACCCGGTAGCCGTTAATAAATTTGTCTGTCACGCCAAAGGGACATTTGCCCACACAGCGACCACAGTTTTTGCAAGCATCCGGGTCAACAGACAGTTTTCCATCCACCACCTTGGCTACGTGCACCGGGCAAGCAGCCTCTATCTGGCATTTTTTGCAGCCTTTGCAAAGTTCCAAATCTTTCACCGGCACCCGCTGACCCACGATGCCCAGGTCGTTCAAACTGGGTTTGACGCAGTTGTTGGGACAGCCGCCCACGGCGATTTTAAACTTATGGGGCAGGCGTACCCCGTGATAGCCTTCGTAAAACAGTTTGTGGATCTTTTCAGAAAGACCGAAGGTATCGATGAGACCATACTGGCAGGATGTACCCTTGCAGGAGACCACCGGACGCACCTTAGGGCCGGTGCCGCCGGGCGCAAGGTCATATTGCGCCAAAAAAGCGCACATTGCCTGGATATTTTCATAAGGTACACTCTGAATTTCGATGGTCTGCCGGGAGGTCATTGCCGCCTCGCCAGAGCCAAATCTCTTTGCCGCCTGGGCAATGGCGGTCATTTTTTCCGCGGTGAGTTTGCCGTTGACTGTCAGAATACGGAAATTAAAGCAATCTTTTGTCCGCTTATCCCATAGACCGCCCATCCCTTTGATCCGGGCGACTTCTTCCGCAGGCACGGCGCAGACAGTTTTATTTTTATCCACCGTTTGAACAGACGCATTCTTTTCTATACGCATAATTATCTCTCCTTATAAAAAGTGCAAAATTTGTTCCGTAACAAATACAGCAACCGCAGATGCCGCTGCCACAACAATGAGGCTCTTTTTGAAAAATGCCAACACTCCAGCCGTGATCAACCCCACCGCGCCGCTAACTACCGAACTGGTGGATGTGAGGATCGCCGGGAATGTCATCGCCGTAAGGCACGCCACCGGGACATAGTGCAAAAAAGACCGCACAAACCGGTTTTTGATGGGTTTTCGGAAGATCGTCAGCGGCAGCACCCGAATCAGATATGTGGTGACAGCCATGACCAAAATGTAAATGTATATCATCCGTTCTCCTCCTTTACCGGGAAGATAACGGCGCAAACCACCGCAGTTACCACCGTGCAAATGACAATGGCAAGACCTGCTGTCACTGTTTTTAATACAGGCATCCAGGCAAACAGGCAACTAAGCGCCATTGCCAAAATCATACACAAAAGCATCGGCTTTTCCTGCCGCGCCTGGGGCACGACCACAGCGATAAACATACCGTAAAGCATCACGCCCAGGGCAAGGCGTACAGAAAGGGGCAGTATGCTGCCGGCAAAAGCGCCCAACGCCGTGCCTGCCACCCAGCCGATCGCCGCAACTGTTCCCACGCCTGAAAAATATGGCACAGTCAGTGTTCCCCGCCGGGTCATTCCCAGGGCAAAGATCTCATCGGTGTTGAAAAACGCCACTGCCAACCGGCGACCGACACCTACTGACGGACCCAATCGCTGACCCAAAGCCACGCCCATCAACGCATAGCGGCTGTTGATCACCAATTGGGTCAAAATCATAGTGAGCAGCGCATCTCCGGCAGCGATCACCGTAAGGCCTGCAAACTGACCGGCACTTGTTAAATTGGTTGCGGAAATCAGCACCGCCTGCAAAACATTCAGCCCTTGTGCCACAGCCATGGCGCCAAAGCCGAAACTGACGGAAAAATAACCCACGCAAACAGGTATACCGGCTTTCAGACCGTCACGATATTCTCTTGACACAAATTTCATCTCTTTTCCAAAACTGTTGGACACATTATACCATATAAATAGAAAGTAGGCAACTTGCGTTGCCCACTTTTTATACAATTACTTCGAACGCTTCCATACCTCTGCCGGGAACGCGGCAGCGGAAAGTCGTTCCCTCAACCGGCACCGGGAAGCCCGCATAGCCGGTAAGGCGCTCAACGGACACGATCTTTTTCTTCATATCCACAGTAGGGATATTGTAGAAATAATCATCGTTGCCCACAAATATACGCCATTTGTTTTCACCCAGCCGGGTAGCAAGCAGTTCGCACCGCTGGTCATACTTGATAAGAACCGGCAGATCCTTTTGCAAAACCTTTGCCGCCTCCCGGAAAAATTCTTCCCGGACGGAGGGATAAGCAATGGGATGTGTCCATAGCATCCGTACCGGTTCCATACCGGTCACCGGATCAAAAGTATACGATTCTTCTAAGTCTCCAACCCAAAGAGGCTGCTCACCCAATTTCCCAAAGGTTATCCGCGTATCTGCACCGGTCTGCCCAACCGTATATACCGTTCCCCGGTTATAGTTGCGAAGCAGTTTTTGTTCCGCTTCCGGAAGCAGTGCTGGATTCGGCACCACCAGGTCGCCTGCGTAGGTATCTAAGTCCTCTATCCGCACAATGGCGTGAAGCGGCGCACCGGCCTGCAGCAGCCGTGGCAGCAGATAGCAGCCCGGGGTTTGCCGCCGGACAATAAACGCCTGCAACTCGTTGTCCATCAGCGAATCAGACCACAACCAGGCAGGGCCTGCGGGCCGAACATTCTTTGGCGGCTCGCCCAAATCCCAGTTGTTACGGATAAATGTCCATTGCTCTTGGGAGATACAATCTCCCAAACAGAACCAAGGACCATCCTCAATAGGCTGGTAAGACTTTCCGTTCCAAAACAGAGTATTCAGGTTGCACAGTACATTCCGGGTCATGGAGGTGGGCATATGCTCCAAAACGCCCCACTGCTCCATCATATCGTGAACGCCTGCAAGGGGTATCAGCCGCAATTGCGGCATCGCTGCCCGGATCTGCATCAAATTGGCAAGAAAATCATAATGGATCTGTTCCCGCTGCTGGGGTGTCATCAGGTAACCGTTGTCCTCCTGGGACAAAATCGCCAGACCTGCCGAAACATCCTCCGGCATACAACTCTGAAAACCAAGTTTGCCAATGGCCCGATAGTCTACGCCGTAGCGATAAAGGGCCTCAAAGGGGTCCCGGGTCCAGGCATTATTGAAAATGCCCTCTTTCCCGAGCTTTTTCAGCCGATCTGCAAACTTTTCATAAAATTGCAGCCAGCGGCGGCGGTGAAATTCGATCCATTTCCCTCTGTGGTTCTGCCAGATCTGCGCCGCCCGGGCAAGCATCGCTTCTTCGCCCTGGGCGATGGGTGCAACATCTGTTAAAGGCATTTCTTCCAGGAATTGCTGCACCATATTATCGGAGTAATCTCCCTCCTGGAGGGAAAGTCTTCCGGAGGAGATACCGTCAGCGATCTGGATGCCATCAAAACCGTAGTCTGTCAGGGTCTTGATCACCTTTTTCAGGAAAAGGTCTTCAAAAAGGCTGCCATCTGCCATCTTTTTCAGCATATGCACCTTGTCGATGGCCTTACCAAAACGGTTTGTTTCTGAAAGATAGGGATGTTTTTTATAAAATTCTCCTAAGATCCGCTGCCCATTTTCGTCTACATAGTCTGTAATATTAAAGAAACTGAGATAGACACGGATCCCATAGTTTTGCAATGTGTGTATCAGATCCCGCAACTGGAAATTGGTCCAATTTTGCCGTTGGCGCTGGGCATTGGCAGGGTGCGCGCCGTAACTGCACTCGCAGGGAGATAACAGCCGCTCCCGGTCAAGACCCAAGTGCTGCATAGGAAATTCGATCCAGGTGAGCAGCAGCGATACACCGTCAGGCACAAAACCACAGTTATCCAAATAAGCTTTTACGCCATAATCCGGCAAACTGTTGTCAAAGCCGATCAGTTCCATCCATATCCACTTTTCCAAG
>JAZQBF010000181.1:0-18675 GCA_045545615.1 Faecousia sp. | reverse complement strand
CACTCCAGCCTGCCGGATTCTTTATCGGCGTATAACTGGTAAATGGTGTTGAAGGGCTGGAACTGACAGCCGGTACGGCGGTACAACTGCGAAAAAGAAATTCTTTCGTGAACTTTTGAAATCACCTTCTCGGTGCGATTGTCCCGGTAGGCATAAACGGGCCACATCTCCTGCTCCCCGTTCAGCAGCACATAATCCACGCCCCAGGTATCAATTGACAGACTTTCTATAGCGGAATAAGCCTGCAGCGCTGCGTCAATGCCAGTTACTACATTGGAAAGTAAGTCTTCCACATTCCAAACCAGATGACCGTTTTCTTCCTTCACCCCGTTTGGGAAACGGTACACCTCATCGATTTTGATCTTACCGTCTTCCCGCCAGCCCACAATGTGCCGTCCGGAAGATGCACCAATGTCGATTGCCAAATAGTGCTTCAAAAAAAGACCCCCAATTTTCTTTTATGCCATCATCTTACCATAGCACAAAGGAAAATTGGAGGTCTTCTGTTTTCTAAAAAAGTGTCCTCTCTTGCAAACGGTAATGCCTTGGGGACTTGCCGTAGGTTTCTGTAAAAATGCGGTGGAAATAACTTACATTCTCGTAACCTACCGCAACGGAAATATCCGATACATTCCGGTCGGTATTTTTCAGCAGGAACGCCGCCTGTGCAAGCCGCTTCTCCTGCACCAACTGGGTATAGGTCTTGCCGGTTTTCCGTTTGATCTCCCGGGACAGCCAGGAGGTATCATAATGGAGTTTCTGTGCAATCTCTGCAAAACTGCCATAGGCATAGTCGGTCTCTATGTATCTAAGCACCTGAAATACCGCTGCATTTTCCTGATCGCCGTTTTGCAGTGTTTCCGTATGCCCCATAAGCAACAAAAACAGCAACGCCATCGTCATCTGACTCATTTTTCGTTTATTGGGCGTATCCTGCAACAATATCCACAGTAGATTTTCTACCATATTCTGAACAGGCTTGATGTCGGACACACGAAAATGCAGATAGCCCAATCCGGTATTCTGCCCGCACAAGCAGTCCACAAGGAATTTTCGAAGCGGCGTTTCTTCTTCTCCAATGGCTGTTAATGTGGCAGCAAAGAAATCCGGAAGAACGATAAAGTTGACCGCCACATCCTCCTCCCCCGCCTTACAAACCTCGTGGGTGGTACTCTGACTCAGAAACAGCAGGTCTCCCTGCTCTAGTTTGATCTGCCTGCCATTGACAATATGCGTGGTTTCTCCTGCGCACATATAAACCATTTCCACATAATCGTGGGTATGCTCAGGGAAGTGGATGAAACGGGTGTGCGGCCGGATTGTGATCAGTTTTCCGTCAGCGAGAAGTTTCCGTGCATTGATGGTATTGGTCGGTCCTTGCATATAAATTTCACGATCTATGGCAGTTCTTCCGTCCAGGATTGACTGTTCTTCCGCCGTAATACCGCATAAATAAGCCAAAATTTCTTTCTCCATCCTGTCACCTCATATCCAAAAAATGGTGTCTCTTGCATTCACTATAACATAAAAAAAGCATAGGTGCAAGCCGAGCAATTTGCACCTATGCTGCAGTCAAATCAGAAACCATTCTGCGAAAATTTTTACAATAAAACCGCACTATAGTATAATACTTAAAATCACTTAAAGGTTAGGTATCGCTATGCACTCGTTTTTATTGATTGGACAATCGAATATGGCAGGTCGCGGTTATTTAAGCGAAGCGCACGAAATTGATACAAACCGCATTTATACCCTGAGAAACGGGCGGTGGCATTGTCTTTCTAGGCATCTTAATCGCTATTGTTGGGTCAATTGCCTCTTGGATCGGTTCATTCCTTACATACTGCTGATCGCATACTAAAAAGGCTTGCCGAACGGCAAGCCTTTTTACCTTAAAACAAGGTGGTTATCCAATAAATCAACCCATAAACTACACTTGCTGAAACACCATAGACAATGACAGGTCCTGCGATTGTGAACATCTTCGCGCCGACGCCTAAGATAAAGCCCTCTGCTGCTGTCAATATAGGACACACCATTTGCAAAAATATTTACATTACATTGGCGGTGTGGTATAATCAAATGAAGTGAGGTGTGGTAAATGAAATATACTTCAACAAATATCTTTTCGGATTTTGAGTTTCACGACGCTTATTTTAAATTAGAAAGCATCAAAGACAATACATTAACTATTTCTGTTCGATACTTGAATATCCATAAAGGCACTGAACAAAACCCCTATAATACCGATATGGAAATTGAGATTGCACAAATCACTTTTAGCAATTTTAAATTTATTTCATTTGAACCCGGCAGAGCATGGAAACAAGATGCAAACGGAAAATTCTACACCGATGAACCACAGGTTGTTTTTGAAGGGCAAATAGCAGAAGACAAGTTGCTAAATGAACTTTGTGTGGGCTCAACTGTTTTCGAATTTGGAACACTCGAAAACGGAAACTACTATTTTGATGGTGCTGGTGATGAGCCTTGGTTCCATGCGCAGTTCTTATTTGATTCTGTTGCAATTGAGTGGGATGAATACCGAAAACCTGCTTGGTATGAAGAAAGATCATTTAATAAATAGCAAAATGCGGCACTAATTTAGTGCCGCATTTTATATTAGAACAATGTTGTAACCCAATAGATTAAGCCGTATACAACCGAAGCAACTGTGCCATACACAATTACAGGTCCTGCTATTGTAAACATCTTGGCACCAACCCCAAGAATGAATCCCTCGGTTTTGAATTCGATGGCGGGAGCGGCGATGGCGTTGGCAAAGCCGGTGATGGGTACCAGCGTACCTGCGCCGGCGTGTTTGGCGATATTATCGTAAAGGCTCAGGCCGGTGAGTAAAGCAGACAGCGCCACTAAGGTCATAGAGGTGGCTGTGCCGGCATTTATTTCATCCAGTCCCAAAGCCGTGTAACCGTTTAAGATCAGTTGTCCAATGGTACAGATCAAGCCGCCGATCCAAAAGGCGTTGAGGCAATCTTTCCAAAGCGGCGATCTGGGTACCATGGAATTTACCAATTTTCCGTATTCACGCGGTGTCATAAAAACATCCCTCCGGGTTTAATTTGCCCGGAGGGATGTTGAAATATTCGTCATTGGCAATCACACGGGAATTTGCTATTGTAGTTTGATGGACACATTCTCAATTATCAATTTAGGGGAACGGATCCTTCGACTCCTGTTGGTCGCGCAGGATGACACCTCATCCGTCACGGCTACGCCGCGCCACCTTCTCCTCAAGGAGAAGGCTTTGATGCGGTTACTTTTTAACTTTCCATTGTCCATTGTCAATTGCCAATTAATTATGTGCGTTACCGGGAGATATGGCAGAAGAAACGGTTTGATTCGCGTAGGTTGCGAATTGTCTGCCGGGGCATCCCGGCTCGCAATGACAAGATTTTTGCCTTGTGCGTTACCGGGCATTATAGCGGAAGAAACGGTTTGATTCGCGTAGATTGCGAATTGTCTGCGGCGACTCGCCGCCCGAGTTAGCGAAGCCAGATGACGTTGGCATCGGTCATAAAGTTGCCAATGCTGTAACTGACCAAAACATCGGTAAATTCCTCAGTAGCCAACAGTTCCGATACGGGGTTTTTATAATACCGCAAGTCGATGAGCACCACTTCTTCATAGGACTCTGCCAGGAATGTGCCAAGGCAGTTGGCGTAGGAGTCACGAATGACCAGCAATTTGCCCTTCCCTGCCGCCGCCGGATTTTGGATGCGGACGAGGGTATGGTTGCCGTCTAAATAGACGGTGTATTTATCCAGTTCTTCCAGCCGCTCTTCATAGAAAAGGCCGTCGTGGACTTCGTTGGTCTCTGTATTGGTAACGGTAAATTCTTTACCGGAATCCCACAGTTCCACATTTTCGCTGCCGGTCAGCCAAAGACCGCTGCGGGAGTAGGTAGAGCCGTAAAACCCACTGTGGGTGGTGACGGTGAATGCATCTTGGGCGGTAAACTCTCTGCCCAAAGACTGCATATACCCCTGGTATGCCAGGTAAGCGCCTTTGCTTGTCCAGTGGTGGTCGGTGCGGTAATATAGAGAACCGGGATCTTCCACATTTCCGAAAACGCCCGTCAGGTCAACGCCCGTTACATTGTCGCCTGCAAGGTCGTAAATACCACCAATAATGGCATCATCCGTATAGGGATCTGCCAGTCCCTTTACAAAATCCTGCAGGTAAAAACCGGCAGAGGGTACGATCATCAGATCAACTTTTTGCCCGATCGTCTCTGCAAAGGCGTTGATGGCTTTCATATTTTTCTGCACCTGGGCATCGTTCCACACCACCGGTTTTTCCACGATCCGGTCGCCCTCGGCAAGGTAGACATCCTTGGTGACTTGTCTGCCGGAGAGCAGGTCATAGTAGGCATTCAGACCCACAAAGAAATCTCTGCCGGGGATATGGTCGGCAAGGTAGGTTTCGATCTTCTCGCCGTATTCGCCGGATGCCAGAGTATCCCAAGTCAGTTGGGGATTTTCTGCCAACACCCGCTTTTCCTTTTCGGAAAAACTCTGCCCGGGCAGTACCAAATACAGTGCAAACATTACCGCCAGGAATGTGCAGAAGAGGACGCATGTGAGAATATCAGATCTTTTTGTCTTCATACTGCGCCTCCTTTAGAAACGGAAATAGATAAAGGGGTTATAACTCTGGCTTGCCAGCGCTGCCACGCACAGCACCATCAGTACCGCGGCGATGGCGATGGTCACATAAGCCATTCCCTTTCTCTCACGAAGTTTCCGGTAACACCAAGCGCCCAAGGGTGTTGCTGCCAAAGCAGAAACCAAAAACAGCGGCAAGTAACCGAGGATGGTATTTATATCTGCCACCGCAGAGGATGTGAAGGAAAATGCCCGGGCAAAAAATGCGCCCAAAGCGGTCATATCCTCAAAGTAGAACAGCGCCCAACCCAAGAGTACCAAAAACACGGTGTAGATATGGTTGACAACAGCCGGTGTCTTTTTAAGCCATTTCAGCAAGAACACCTTTTCGATGATCAACAAAACGCCGTAGTAAAGACCCCACAGCAGGAAGTTCCAACTTGCGCCGTGCCAAAAGCCGGTAAGACCCCAAACGATGAGTAGATTCAATATCTGTCGGGGCAAGCCTTTCCGGTTGCCCCCCAGGGGGATATACACATACTCCCGGAACCAGGTGGACAAGGAAATGTGCCAACGGCGCCAAAACTCCGTGATGCTTTTGGAGATGTAGGGATAATTAAAGTTAATAAGGAACTCAAAGCCCAGCATTCTGCCAAGACCGATCGCCATATCGGAATAGCCGGAGAAATCAAAATACAGTTGCAGCGCGTAGGCGGCGATGCCCACCCAAGCGACCAATGTACCACCCTGACCTTGCAGAGCCTCCCACATAGCGCCCATTTGGTTGGCAAGAAGCACTTTCTTGGCAAGACCGATAATAAACATCCGGGCACCCGAGGCAAACTGGGTCATATTCTCCCGGCGGGTCTGCAATTGCAGCGCCACATCTGCATAGCGGACGATTGGGCCTGCGATCAACTGGGGAAACAGTGAAACATAGGTGCCGAAGGTGATGGGGTTTTTCTGCACCGGGGCATCGTTACGGTAGACATCGATGATGTAACTCATAGACTGGAACACATAGAAAGAGATGCCGATGGGCAGCGCGATCTGGGGTGTTTTCACCGACGCCATAAAGGGCAGGATGCTTTTCAGGCTGTCCACAAGGAAGCCTGCGTACTTGAAAAAGCCTAAGATCAGCAAATTGGCGGCTACACCGGCAGCCAACACGCCTTTTGCGCTTTTTTCTTTTTGTTGCAGGCTGTAGATCCAAGCGCCAAATGTGTAGTTGAGCAAAATGGTTGCCAGCATCAAAAGCACATACACCGGTTCGCCCCAACCGTAGAACACCAAACTCACCAGAAACAGCGTAACATTACGGAACTTTCTGGGGGTCAGGTAGTACAACAGCAAAACGATTGGGAAATAAAAATATAAGAATACGTTGCTGGAAAACAGCATTTTGCATCCTCCTAAAAATGGTGTTTTAACGGAAAAGACGGCGGGAGCAAGCCCCCGCCTGTCATTTTAAATCAAATACCGGCTTCCCGGTTAAACGCCGCGACCAGCGCATCCACATCCGGGGACACGATCATCGCCACATAGTTGCCCACCTGGAGCACCTTTGCTTTCTCCACCACGGCATACTGCTCGGGAGAATAGGTGATGCTCTCCTCGCCTTTTTTTCTCAGGCGCTCATTGGCGGCATCCACCAATTCTTTGGCGGCAGCCTCGTCTTTCGCCTCCAGCAGCCAAATCTCATCAGTGCGCAGGCTGTCGGCGCAGATGGCAGCCACTGCCTGGTTTGTTTTTTCCACGTCGATGCCGCAATAATCCAACATCATATCCGCTTTCAACTGGAGCATTTCCGGCAACTGGGCGGCAGATGCCAGTGTCTCATAAACAGATGTCATATTCATATCTTTTGCCGCCGGGGCTGTGGTCTGTTCCGGCGTTTCTTTGCCACCGCAGGCTGCAAGACCCATAGTCAGCAAAAGCGCCAAAGCCAAAGTCAGAATTCTTTTCATATCAGACCTCTTATTTTAAATAGTTTTTCAAAGCATTGATCCAAAGTTCGCAGGCTGCATCGGTAAAATGCACGCCCAAACCGTCCGGGTCAGAGCAATATTCTTTTTTCAGACCGTTGGAAGAATCCTTCAGGTTGGGCGCAAGATCGATATACTCGCAGCCGTTTTCTGCGGCAAATTTCTTCAATGCTTCGTTGTACTTGTCCATACGGTCGTTATTAAGGCCGCCCTTTTGTGCGCTGGTATAGATGGGTGTGCCGGACTGGATATAGATTTTGATGTCCGGATTCTTCTCACGGATATTTTGCAGCAATTTTGCCCAGTTATCCATAGCCACATCGATGCTCTTCTCCCCAAAGAGGGCAATATCATTCATACCCAGCAGAATGAAGACCTTTTTCGCGCCACAGGCTTTCAGCGCATCCTGGGGTGTCATATCCTTGCCCTGGTAACTCAGGTACAACTGGTTGGTAACCGCATTGTTGACACCGTAACTGCCAATACACAAGAATGTGGTCTTGCCCAAAGCGCCGGTTTCCATATGGTAATTGCGCAATTTCAAAGTGACAGAGTCGCCGATGAAGGCGGCATCGTTGAAAATTTCTGTTCCACCCTGCACTACCGGCACAGTAACTTGCTCTGTGGGCTCGTCGGTAGGTTCTTCTGTGGGTTCTACGGTGGTCTCTTCTGTAGGTTCTGCGGTGGTTTCTTCTGTAGATTCTGCAGTGGTTTCTTCTGTAGATTCTGCGGTGGGTTCTTCCGTGGTCATTGCCGCTGTAGTGGTTTGTGCGGTGGGATCTGCTGCCCCTTCAGCCAACTTTTTCTCGTTATTGCTTAAGATGGCGCAAGCGGTGATGGCTGCGCACAAAACTGCCGCCAAAGCCACACAGAGCCAGATCTTAACGGTTCTGCTCATATTATCTTCCTCCCGGAAATCTTTTTACATATTTAAAAGTATTATACCGCTTTTTCGACATTTTGCAACTAAATTCCACATTTTTTACGCAAATGCAGCCGGCCTGAACAACCAGGCCGGCTGGCAGGATCTTTTACATTGCGCCTTTGCCGGTAAGCACGACCTTGATGGTCATAAAAATAACTTTCAGGTCGGTGAGCATACTACGCTCACGGATATACTTCAGATCCGATTCCACCCAGGAATCAAAATCCTTGGAATCGCTGCGGCCCTGACACTCGTGGTAGCAGGCAAGTCCGGTGATCACATCCAAACGGTGCATCTGGTAAGGTGTATACTGGACCACCTCTCTGGGCAGCGGCGGGCGCGGTCCGATGATGGACATATCGCCCATAATGATATTAAACAACTGGGGCAATTCGTCGATACTGGTTTTTCGAATAATTGCGCCGACTTTTGTAATTCGGGGGTCGTTGGTGATCTTAAAGGCAGGACCTTTCATCTCGTTTTGCGCCTGCAAAGAAGCCAGCCGCGCCTCTGCATCTTTTACCATAGAACGGAATTTAAACATTTTAAATTCTCTGCCGCCCTTGGTAAGCCGGGTCTGGCAAAAGAAAACAGGACCGCCATCTTCAAGTAAAATGGCAATGGCTGTAATTAAAAAAACGGGACTCAACACGATCAACGCAAAAATAGACATCACCAAATCGAAGATCCGCTTACACACATCGTAAACCGGTTTCGGCTCCGGCGCAGTATATTCGTTTTCTTCGGGTATAGTAGAGCGATTATCCTGGTCAATCTGCATACCGTCAATCTCCTTTTTCATTATGGTGATATTATAGCGGATTTTTCGACTATTTGCAAGTGGTTTCGACAAACATCCGAAATTTTAATGTTTTGTATAAATATATGAAAAAAACGGATGCTCCGGTCAGTCCAAAGCATCCGTTTTTTGTTATTTTAAGTTATCCAAAGCATTGCAGGCTGCTTCCTGCTCTGCGCGTTTTTTGCTTGTTCCGGTGCCTACGCCGATCACTTTGCCGTTCAGTTCCACCTGAACTTCAAAGCGTTTGTTATGATCAGGTCCGGACTCCCCTATCAGGCTGTATTGCAAAAACTGGTCTTTTTTCTGCTGTACAAGTTCCTGCAGGGCAGTTTTATAGTCCTCGTTGTGGAGTTTCGTTACCGGCACATCTGTCAGCACAAACTGCCGGATGAATGCGGCTGCCGCGTCAAAGCCGCCGTCTAAGAAGCAGGCAGCGATCACAGATTCCACCGCGTCAGCCAAAATGGATGCCCGGGCTCTGCCACCACCCTGTTCCTCGCCGTGACCCAAAAGCAAAAACTTGCCCAAACCGATCCGGTCAGCAATGGCTGCCAGACTGGTTTCGCAAACCATATCCGCCCGCATACGGGTCAGTTCCCCCTCCGGACGGTCCGGAAAATTGCGGTACAGATACTCTGCAACCACCATACCCAGAATGGAATCGCCCAAAAACTCCAGCCGCTCGTTGCTTTTCAGGCTGTTGTGCCAGCGCTCATTGGCATAGGAGGAGTGGGCAAGGGCATTTTGCAGCAATGTGATATTGGAAAAATGATAGCCAATGGCTTTTTCCAGATCCTTAATCATTGGTTTTCTCCTTTGGGGTGAGGCGTTTCAGACCTTCTTCCAGTTCTGCAGAAATATCGCTGTTTGCCGCGTCCATCGCCTGACGGACAGCATTTCTAAATGCCAGGGCATCGGATGAGCCGTGGGCTTTGATCACCGGTTTGCGGATGCCCAAAAACTGGGTGCCGCCGATCTCCCGGTAGTCTAACATTTTGGTCAGATCTTTCACGCCGGACTTAGCAAACAAGTAGCCGATGATGGTAAAAATATTCTTCTTGAACATCCGTTTCATAAGGCTGCCCATAAACATAGCCGTGCCTTCGATGGTTTTCAGCAGGACATTGCCCGCAAAACCGTCGCAGACCACCACATCCACAGCGCCCAGGGGCACATCTCTTGCTTCCACATTGCCCACAAAGTTAATAAGACCCTGTTCATGGGCATCGGTGAGCAGGCCGTAGGCCTCTTTTTGCAATGCTGTACCCTTGGAATCCTCGGTGCCGATATTCAAAAGTCCCACTTTGGGATTTGCCACGCCTAAGTACTTTTGGGCATACAGATAGCCTACAAGACCGAACTGGAGCAAAAATTCCGGTGTGCATTCTGCATTGGCGCCGCAGTCTAAAATCACGGTCTTGCCGCCGGCTTTATTGGGCATTGCAGGACCCATAGCCGCCCGGCGGATACCCTTTACCCGCTTTACGATCAGCGTTGCGCCGGAGAGAAGCGCGCCGGTGCTGCCGGCGGAGACAAAGGCATCGCCGCTGCCCTCTGCCAACATTTTCAAGCCAATGACCATGGAAGAATTCTTCCGCTTATGGACCACAGCCGCCGGATCGTCGTGCATATCCACCACATCGTCGGCGTGGGAAATTTCCACCCCGGCAGGCAGGTCATCGATGCCGTGATCGCGCATCACCTGCAGGATCTTCTCGCCGTCACCTACAAGTGTGATCTGCGCGTTAAAATCCTTTGCCGCCTGCAAAGCGCCCAGTACCGGTGCTTCCGGTGCATGGTCGCCGCCCATTGCGTCCAGAATGATCTTCATAAAAACGCCTCCTAAATTCCCCGGGCAACCATTTCGTCGATAATGGCTAAAGAACGATTTGCAATTGCCAGGTTTTTCTCTGATTTCTTACGGATCCGCTGCTCCAGCGGGGAGATAATGCTGAAATTAATATTCATCGGCTGGAAATTATCGATCCGCTGGTCGCTGATATACAGTCCCAAAGCGCCGATGGCTGTTTCCCGGGGGAATTCCGGCAAAGGTCTTCCCTGGACTTTGGCAGCCATCGCCACCGCCGCCAAAAACCCGGATGCTGCGCTTTCCACATAGCCTTCCACACCGGTCATCTGGCCGGCAAAGGCAACCAAGGGATTACGCCGGTCGGCGTAATATTTATCCAGCAATTTCGGCGACTGCAAAAAGGTATTTTGGTGCATCACCCCGTAGCGGACGAACTCTGCATCCTTCAGCGCCGGGATCATAGAAAACACCCGTTTCTGCTCACCGAATTTCAAATGGGTTTGGAAACCCACAAGGTTATACACACTCTTGGCGGCGTTATCCTGCCGCAACTGCACCACCGCATAAGGCTCTTTCCCGGTTTTGGGATCGGTAAGGCCCACGGGTTTCAAAGGACCGAAACGCAAGGTATCCGGACCTCTGCGCGCCATAACCTCCACCGGCATACAGCCTTCAAAAACATTCTTGTCCTCAAAGCCGTGAACCGGCGCTTCCTCAGCGGAAATCAGTTCTTTCAAAAAGGATTCGTACTCCTCTTTGTTCATGGCGCAGTTTACATAATCCGGTGTTCCCCGGTCATACCGGGATTGCCACCAGGCTTTATCCATATCCACAGACTCTGCTGTGACCAGCGGCGCTGCCGCATCGAAAAAGTGCAGATATTCCGTGCCGAAGTACTCGCCGATCGCCTTGGAAAGGTCGTCGGATGTCAGCGGTCCGGTGGCAATAATTACCGGTCCATCCGGTACATTGGTAATCTCCTCCGCCCGGACGGTAATGTTGGGATGATTTTTGATCTTCTCTGTGACCAAGTCGGAAAACCCCTGGCGATCCACCGCCAGGCAGCCGCCCGCCTCCACCCGGGTGGCGTCGGCGCAGTTCAGGATCAGGCTTCCCATACGGCGCAATTCTTCTTTCAGAAGACCCACCGCGTTTTCGATCCGGTCGCCCCGGAAAGAATTGGAACAGACCAGTTCTGCGAAGGTATCTACATGGTGCGCCGGTGTTTTCTTCACCGGTTTCATCTCGATGAGTTCCACCGAAATGCCCCGCTGCGCCAATTGCCATGCCGCCTCTGCGCCGGCAAGACCTGCGCCCACAACCTTAACTGTGGCCATTACTTCTTATCCCCTGTCTTTTTGGTTTTCTTGGTAGTCTTTTTGGTGGTTGCCGTCTGTGCATCCGACTCTTTTTTCTTATAGTAACCCCGCTTGTCTTCCGGCAGGAAGTTGGGGCAGGTCTCATTGATGCAGAAAGATTTTTGACGACCTCTGCCAGCCTTCTTAAAGAGGGTCTGTCCGCAGGTGGGGCAATCCTCTGCTGTGGGCACATCCCATGTCATAAAGCCACATTTCGCGCCCTGCTCACAGCCATAATAGGCGAAACCCCGCTTGGATTTCCGCTTTAAGATGGTGCTGCCGCACTTGGGGCAGCGACCGGGCATTTTTTCCACGATCGGTTTGGTGTTGGTACACTCCGGGAAAGCGGGGCATGCCAGGAATTTGCCAAAGCGCCCGACTTTCACCACCATATTCTTGCCGCAGATCTCACAGATCTCGTCGCTGACCACGTGGGGCACTTTTACCCGGACGCCTTCCAACGCCGCTTCTGCGGCTTTCATCTGCTGGCTGAAACCTTTGTAGAATGTCTCAAGCAGCGTTTTCCAGTTCCGTTTGCCTGCTTCCACATCGTCCAGTTCCTGCTCCATATTGGCGGTGAATTCCACATCGATAATGTCGTTAAACCGCTCCAGCATCAATGTGGTGACCACCTCGCCCAAAGCCGTAGGCGCAAGGCGTTTTTCCACCTTATTTACATACTCCCTGTCCTGGATGGTGGAGATAATGCTGGCGTAGGTGGAAGGACGGCCGACGCCCTTTTCTTCCATCGCCTTGACCAGCGTTGCCTCGGTGTACCGGGCAGGCGGCTGGGTAAAATGCTGCTCTTTGTCCAGTTTGGTGGCAAGCGCCTTATCCCCTGCCTGCAGATCCGGCAGCGGAGAACCGGAGGTTTCCTCTTCCTCATCCTTGCCCTCTTCGTATACGGCGATAAAGCCGGAGAATTTCAAACTCTGGTGGGTTGCCCGGAACAGGTGATTTTCACACTGGGCATCGATGGCAACGGTATCATACACCGCATTTGCCATCTGGGATGCCAGAAAACGGCTCCAAATCAGTTTATAAAGCCGATACTGCTCCCGGGTGAGGCTGCTTTGTATCCGTTCCGGATCCAGTTCCACATGGGTGGGACGGATGGCTTCGTGGGCATCCTGGGCGCTGGATTTGGTTTTAAATACGTGGGGTTTGCCATAGTAGTATTCTTTGCCGTAGCGGGCTTTAATAAAGTCCGCGGCAGCAAACATTGCCTCGTCGCTCAAACGCAGAGAGTCGGTACGCATATAGGTGATCAGACCCAATGTGCCTTCCCCTGCCACATCCACGCCTTCATAGAGTTGCTGGGCAACTGCCATGGTGCGCTTGGGTGTCATATTCAGTTTCCGGGAAGCCTCCTGCTGCAAAGTGGAAGTAGTAAAAGGCGGCGCAGCAAAACGCTTTTTATCCGCCCGACGGACATCGGTAACGGTAAATTCCTTACCGGTAACATCCCGGATCACGCCGTCGGTCTGCGTTTCACTTGTCAGTTCTTTCTTCTTGGGATCACCGTAGTAGGTGGCAACGAAACTGCCCTTTTTCCCCTGCAGCGCCAAAGTTGCTTTTAAAGACCAATATTCCTTGGGAACAAAGGCGCGGATCTCATTTTCCCTGTCCACCACCAGACGGGTGGCAACAGACTGGACACGGCCGGCAGACAGACCTCTGCGCACTTTTTTCCAAAGCAGCGGAGACAGTTCATAACCCACGATCCGGTCCAAAACACGCCGTGCCTGCTGGGCATCTACCAGAGCATAGTCGATCCCTCTGGGCTTTTTGATAGATTCCTGAACCACCTTTTGGGTGATCTCATTGAATGTGACCCGCTGCGCTTTTTCGTCGGAAAGTTCCAGCAGTTCTTTTAAGTGCCAGGAAATCGCCTCCCCTTCCCGGTCAGGGTCGGTTGCCAGATATACAACATCGGATTTTTTTGCCAGTTTTCGCAGGTCGCTAATGACCTCTGCCTTGGATTCCATAGGCAGATACTGGGGCACAAAGCCCCCTGCAATATCCACGCCCATGGTACTCTTTGGCAGGTCCCGCAGGTGACCCATACTTGCCTTCACAATATAATCCGGGCCTAAATACTTCCCGATGGTTTTCGCTTTAGAGGGGGATTCCACAATTACCAGATTGGATGCCATTACCTTTCATTTCCTCCGCTCGTCAAATTCCTTTTTATGGATACGCACCGTCCCGGATGATGGATCACTACATCTTTCATCGCCAATATGGTTAGCGCTGTAAGCACACTTCCCGCAGGAAGACCCGTTGCGGCGATCAGATCATCCACCAGCACCGGCTCTGTTCCCAAGTGCGCGCATACGGCTATTTCATCCGGACTCATATCCTTTTCAGCCGCTTTACTATAAAGCGGCGCGCCAAAATTGTCAATAGATTTTTTAATTTGCGTTTCCTGCGGAAGTTCCGGAAGGATGGGTTTTTGCGCCGCCATCTCAACACTTTCTTCCTTGGAAAATTTTAACTTTTCTATTCCGGGATACTGCAGCGCATACATCTGGGCGACATCCCATCCGCTGCAGGCGACCATCGCCCCATCCCGCAGCAAAGCATTGCTGCCGGCGCAGGCGGATACGCCCACATTTCCCGGCACGGCAAATACATCACGCCCTTGCTCCAAAGCGTAATTGGCTGTGATCAGCGCGCCGCTTTTCTCCGGCGCCTCCACCACCAGCACACCGTCGCTGATGCCGCTTATGATCCGGTTGCGCTGGGGAAAATGCCACCGGTTTGGTTTTGTTCCAGGGGGATATTCGGAAATCAGGCAGCCTGAGCGCTCTGTTTGCATATACAGTTTCCGGGCGGTTTTGGGATAGATCGTATCTATGCCACAGCCAAGAACACCGATCACCTGCTTGCCCGCTTCCATTGCCCCTTGCATGGCAGCCGCATCGATACCGCTTGCGCAGCCGGATACCACCAGCAAGCCGCAACGGGCCATTTCCTCTGCCATATTCCGGGCAACTTGTATGCCGTATGCCGTCGCCTTCCGGGTGCCTACCACGCCGATCAGCGGCTGGGCGTCAAAATCCGGAAGATCGCCTTTGTAATACAGCACCAACGGCGCATCGCTGATGTTTTTCAGTTTCCGGGGAAACCGGGGGTCATCCCAGCAAAGAATGCCAACGTCCTTTTTGCGGCACACCGCCAGGATCTTTTCTGCACCGGTGAGGTCTTTATTTTTAAGTGCCTCTACGATTTTATCCGGCAAAGGTTCTTCTGCGATGGTTCGGATATTATCTTCGTAAATCCTTTTGGGATCGGAATAATGCTCCAGCAAAAGCGCCTTTTCCCGGCTTCCTATGTGGGGTAATTGGGCATACCATATCCAGTATAACAGCATTTTCTGATCCCTTTTCTTTCTATTTCTGTTTCATCTGCCACATTACGATGGCAGCGGCGATGGCGGCATTTAAAGATTCGCAGTGATCATTCATAGGAATGATCAGGGCGGAACTTGCCTGCTCCAAAATCTCCGGGCGCACGCCCCTGCCTTCGCTGCCGATAACCACCGCCATATCTGTAAGGGTCGCTTCCCGCAGATCTTTGGCTTCGTCCGTAAGGGCGGTTACCGCCACGGGAATATTGGCATCTTGAAAGGCAGCCTCTGCCGCCTGCCAGGTGGTCTGTACCACCGCCTTGCGGAACACCGCGCCCATACTGGCCCGGACTACCTTATGGCTGTAAGGATCTGCGCAGCCTTCCAGCAACGCCACCGGTATATCCAGTGCGTCTGCTGTCCGCAGGATCGTTCCCATATTGCCCGGATCCTGGATGCCGTCCAAAAGGAGCATACCCGGTTTTGGTACGAAAGTTGTTTCTTCCGGCAGACGGCACAGAAACAGCGCGCCCTGGGGGGTTTGCATAGGGGAAATGGATTCCATCACATCTTCCGGAACTCTTACCACCCGGACATTTTCCGGAATATCCGCCTCCACGCCATCGGAGAGGATCACTGTATCAAGCCCCTGCCACCAACGGATCGCCTCTTGCAGGAGTTTTGTTCCGTCCGCAACAAAAAGACCGGTCTGCTCCCGCTCTTTTTTGGAATTCAGCAGACGGCGAACCTGCTGCAAAAGGGGATTTTTTCTCGCCGTGATTCGTGTTTCCGTCATAATCTCTGCACCGCATTCAGCGCATCGGTGTCGCCCAAAATCACCAGAATATCCCCCTGGGCAATACGGAAATCCGCGCTGGGAGAAACGGTGATCTCGCCGCCCCGCTTAACCGCGAGGATATTAACGCCCAGTTTCGCCCGGACATTCAGTTCGATCAAACTCTTTTCCACCCAAGGAGCAGGCACAGGAACATCAATGATGCCATAATCCTCAGACAGTTCGATATAGTCCAGCACATTGTGGGAAGAAAGGCTTTTTGCCAGGCGGGCGGCATTCTCCTTTTCCGGGATCACCACCCGGTCTGCGCCCAGTTTCTTCAGCACCTGCCGGTGGGTCTCGTCGTATGCCTTGCAGACGATATAGGGAACGCCCAATTCTTTCAGGTGCATCGTGGCGAGGACAGAATCTGCCAAACTATCGCCAATGGCAACAATGCCGCAGTCAAATTCCTTGACCCCCAACGCCTTCAAAACATCTTTATCCCGGGAATCCGCAACGGCTGCGTGGGTCACATCCTGGCTGATGTGCTGCACCAACTCGCTGTCTTTATCAATTGCCAGCACTTCGCAGCCTGCCTGGCAGAGGCAACGGGCGGCTTCTGTACCAAAACGGCCCATACCGATCACAACATAGGATTTCATTTTCTTCCTCCTATCCAATCAACAAATTCGTATCTGCGTAGCGGAATCTGTCCTTTGCCTTGTTCCCCATCAGGAAGCCCAGGCTGATGGTCAGCACGCCCACACGACCAAAATACATAAATATAATAATGAGTATTTTCGCAATAACACTCAGTTTACCCGTTACATTGGCGGTCAAACCAACAGTACCCAGCGCAGAGGCAGTTTCATACAGGCTGTCCACAAAGGTCACGGGAGAAGTGGCGCTGATGAACACCGCGCCTGCAAAGCAAAGGCTGACCATGATCGTGGCGATGGTCACTGCGTCCAGCACCTTTTCCGAGGGGATGGTCCGTTTGAACACGGCGATGGTGTTTCTGCCCCTTGCCCGTGTCCAGACAAACAGAAGGATCACCACAAATGTTACGGTTTTCAAGCCGCCGGCTGTAGAACCGGAAGATCCACCAATGAGCATCCACACAATGCTCATAGCCTTGCTGCCCTCTGTGAGCATTCCCTGGTCTACGGCGGCGAAACCTGCGGTTCTCAAAGTCACTGATTGGAAAAAGGCGTTAAGCACCTTTTGCCACAAAGGCATATTGCCAATGGTGCCGGGGTTGTGCCACTCCAACAGCAAAAACAGACCTGCGCCCACCAAGATCAGCGCCCCGCTGGCGATCAGCACCAGTTTGGTGTACACGCTAAACTTTTTAAACTGACGGATCCTGACGATCTCTTCCCATACAAAGAAACCCAAACCGCCAATAACGACCAGCGCCATCAAGGTGATGCAAACCACCGGATCGCCATTTAAATGGACAACGCTCTGCCCCGTACCGAAGATGTCGAAACCGGCGTTGCAAAATGCCGAAACTGCGTGAAACACGCCCCATTTTAAACTTTGGGCAATACCTGCGGTGGGCAGGAAACGGAGCGTGAGGATCACCATTCCCACCGCCTGGATGGACAGACTGCCCAAAATGACCCATTTTTGCAGTTTGACCACATCTTCCATCTCGTTAAGGCTCAACGCCTGCGCCATGACCATTCGCTGGCGGAGTCCGATTTTCCGCTTGAACATAAACAGCACCACCGACGCAACGGACATAAACCCAAGTCCGCCCACCTCGATCAGACAGAGGATCACCGCCTTGCCGAAACCGCTCCAATAACTGCCGGTATCGAACACCGTAAGACCGGTGACGCAGGTGGCAGAGGTGGCGGTAAACAGCGCGCTGAGAAATCCGCAGGATTCACCGGATCTGGTGCTGACGGGCAGTGTCAGCAAAACTGCGCCCAAAAGAACAATGGCTGCAAACGCCACGGCAATGATCTGGGTTGCAGACATTTTCAGTTTGCCGCTGACGCGGCGCTTTCTGCTTGCCATTTTGTGCTGCCCCCTTCCAGCAATATAATGGTTCATTATACCATTATAATGTATGTTTTTCAAGAGGAAAGGGATCACAGGCGCAAATTCAGCCCGTGATTTGACGGAAAACCCTTTATCTGTTATAATAAATAAAACTATGTGCAGAATTTGAGGTTTCACTATGGAAGAAATTATGTTTAAAGATCTGGGTCTTTCCGACGCCATGCTGAAGGCGCTGGAAAAGAAAGGCTACGGCTACCCCACCACCATTCAGCAACTTGCCATTCCCCACTTTATGCAGTGGAAGGATGTAATCGCCAAAGCCCCCACCGGCACCGGCAAGACCTTTGCTTTTGGTATTCCCATGATCGAGCATATCGATGCCGACTGCGGCGATGTGCAGGGTCTTATTTTAGCGCCCACCCGGGAACTTGCCATTCAGATCGGCGATGAACTGCGGGGTCTGCTTACATATTACCAGGGCATCCGGGTGGCTGTGCTCTATGGCGGCGCAGGTATTGTGGGTCAGGCAAAGCAGTTGGAGAAAAAGCCCCAGATCGTGGTTGCGACCCCCGGTCGGCTTATGGATCATTATAACCCGAAAAACATCCGCTTTGACAAGATCCAGACTGTAGTGCTGGACGAGGCTGACCGGATGCTGGATATGGGTTTTTTCAAAGATGTTACGCGAATCATTGAAAAGGTGAAAAACCGCAAGAATTTGGGTCTGTTTTCCGCCACAATCTCTCAGGAGGTTATGACCGTTTCCTGGATGTATCAGCGGGATGAGGTAGAGATCACCGTAGAACCGAAAAAGGAAGGCCGCCCGGACATCGATCAATTTTCTTTCACCGTTACCCCTCTGGAAAAAGCAGAGACCACCCTGCGGCTGATCCGCAGCCAAAACTATGAGCGGGTGATGATCTTCTGCAACACCAAACACATGTGCCAGCGGCTTTCTGACGATTTTAAGCGGGCAGGGGCAGATTGTGACTGCATTCACGGTGACATTCGCCAAAACCAGCGG
>JAZQBF010000180.1:0-8484 GCA_045545615.1 Faecousia sp. | reverse complement strand
AAAGATGATGAACTTTGCCCAGGTAGGTGCCTGCGGGAAGGGCAGGAAGCAGCATGCGCCGCCAATGATCAAGCCAATAGAGCCGACCCAAATGTACTGCAGGAATTTATTTCTCTTATACTTACGCTTGTCAGCATCGATCATAGAGCCGATCAGCGGATCGTTGATTGCATCCCACACCTGAACGATGACGAGAAGCAGAGAATACCACAGACCCATGCCCATAACCTGTGTCCAGAACAGAGCCATTGTGCCCTTCAGGGCAAAACTCATGTTACAGCCCAGGTCGCCTGCTGCATAAGCAACAGAGTCGCGAATGCCGAACTTGCGGTAGCCGTTGGCATCCAGAGTTACCGGTTTTTTAGCCATATTTTTTCCTCCTTTATGTAAGGGGGGACATGCCCCGCCATTTACCGAGTATATTATAACGAAAATATGAATTTCTGTATAGGCACAAAATGTCCCTTTTGTGACACCTTCTGGAAATTTATATCCCGCATTTTTTAGACAATATACACAAAGTCTATTGATATTCTTTGGATATGTGCTATAATAATTACAAACCTTGCAAAAGGAGGAAAAAGATGTATAAAATATGTCAGACAGAGCAATCCTCCAAGCGTCAGCGGGAACTGGAGCAAGGTCTCCTGCAACTGATGCTGAAACGGCGTTATGAGGATATTTCCGTTATGGACCTCTGTGCGTATTTACAAATTCCCCGCAAGTCTTTTTATCGCTATTTTTCCAGCAAAGATGGGGCGCTTTACGCATTGCTGGATCACACAATGATGGATTTTGAGTTCAGTGAAAAGCACGGTCTTAGCGGCTCTGCCCCGGGTGAACTGGATCGGTATTTTCTTTTTTGGTACGAAAACCGTCTGCTGCTGGACGCATTAAAACGCAGCAGCCTTAGCGGTATTCTGGTGGAGCGGGCTACCAATTTTGCCCTCCAGGAACGGATGATGCCCCGGTATATGCTCTCTTTGGATGCGCAATTTCAGGGCATTGCCATCTCCTTTGCCATCTGCGGACTGATGTCCATGATCATCCATTGGCACGACCAGGGATATTTGCTTACACCTTCGGAGATGACGCAACTTGCCACTTCCCTGCTTACCCGTCCTTTGTTACCCACTTAAATAACGCCTCCGTTTTTGTGGATTTTGTGCAAAGACGGAGGCTATTTTTCTACAGCGCAATGTCACAGATGGGACATTTTGTGGCTTGCGGAATTGTATCGTGTTCCATTATAATAATTTTATACTTTTAACAAGGAGTGTACCGATATGGCGCAATTTATAAAACTGGACCCCAAAGGTCTGACACCCCTGCACACAATGGATGAGCGGCTGGTTTCCTACAATGTGGAAATGACCGAGGTCACCGGCGGCACTTTCTGGAAGGCATACACAGAAGCCCAGGTAGACGGCACGGAAGAATTTCCCGTGATCAAAGACTGGTCCAATATGGGCAATCTGCAGCAGTGGTATGACCCCATCGATACCACCAACCCCCGCCTCATTAAACTGGCAAAAGAACTGGGTACTGCCTGGGTTCGTGTTTCCGGTACTTGGGCAAACAAGACCTATTATGATTTTGAAGGCAAATATGCCGACGGCACGGTTCCGGAGGGATTCCAGAATGTACTGACCAAAAAGCAGTGGATGAACCTTTTGGACTTCGTAAAAGCCATTGACGGCAAGTTGCTGGTCTCTATTGCCAACTGCCCCGGCATCCACGCCGCGGACGAGCCTATGCCCTTTGACCAGGCAGACCTGCTGTTCTCCTTCTCCAAGGAATACGGTGTGCCGATCAGCGCCGCTGAATTTACCAACGAGCCTAACCTGATCGCTTTGAGCGGCCTGCCCCAGGGTTACACCGCCGCAGATCACGCAAGAGATCACGATCTCTTTGGCGAATGGCTGAAAAAGAATTATCCCGAATGTCTGTTTGTCGGTCCTTGTACTGTAGGCGACATCGATATGTTCGGTATGGGCAACGACGGCGCAGGCGGCGGTATGGCTGCAGGCTTTGAAATGGTGACTACCGAGCAATTACTGGGTGACTACCATTCCAAAATGGATGTATTCAGTTACCATTATTATAATGGCGTTTCCGAGCGTGGCGCTGCCATGGGCGGTCACTGGCCCTATGAGGCTTGTCTGACCGAGCAGTATCTGGCGATTGCCGGTTCCTGCGCCCGTCAATACACCGCAAGACGGGACAAGTATGTTCCCGGCGGTCAGATGTGGGTCACCGAGTCCGGCGATGCCGGTTGCGGCGGCAACACCTGGGCATCCACCTATGCAGATGTCCCCAGAACATTGAACGAACTGGGTGATTTCTCCACCGTTACCGATGGCATTATTTTCCACAACACCCTGGCTTCCTCTGACTACGGTTTCCTGAAGCACGGCACTTTTGTCCCCCGCCCCAACTATTTTGCCGTACTGCTGTGGAATCGGCTGATGGGCAAGCAGGTCTACGCCACCGGCGAAGCCATCCGGGAGGGCGCTCACGTTTATGCCCACTCCCGCAAGGACGGCAAGGATGGTTGTGTATATCTGGTGATCAACAACGCTCAGGAAGTTACTACCGTTGAACTGCCCGGCGAAGCCACCGCCTACGCCCTCACCGGCAACGGCAAACTCCGCTCCCGGACAATGCTCTTAAACGGCAAGGAACTGGTACTGGGTGAAAATGACGCGCTGCCCGCTTTGGACGGTGTTACTGTCAGCGGCAAAGTTGAAGTTGCTCCCGGCGGCTGTACTTTCTTTGTAATGTAAATGATAAGGCTGCTCCACCGACGGTGGGGCAGCCTTTGATGTGTTTTTTACATTTCGTTTGCGGCAAATGCTCTGGGACTAACGCCGTATTCGGATTTAAATGCCCGGTAGAAACTGGTATAGTCTGCAAAACCGCAACTTCTGCAAACCTGTCCCGCCGCCTCGCCGGACAGCAGCAACTGTCTTGCCATCATCAGCCGGCGGAGCATCACATACCGATAGACACTGACCCCCACTTCCCGGCTAAAGGCGTGGGATAAGTGGTACTTACTGATAAACATATGGGATGCAATATCTTCAAGAGAAATCTCTTCCTGTATATGCTCTGTAATATAGCGCAGCACCTTTTGCACCAGGGGTGAAAGGGTCTCTGTCTCTTCCTGGGGTGTTTCCGTGTGGGATGCCATTCGGTTCAGTTGCACCATAAACTGCAAAAACAAACCGTCTGCGCACAGTTCGCTGCCAAAGTCCCGGCTGTAAAACTCCCGCACCAATTCCCCTAACCGGGCTGTCAGCGCAGGTCGCTCGGCGGCTGATGTATGGATCAAGTGGGTATGTCCGGGCAATGTGGTATCAAAGCACCGGCTGAGCCGCTGGTTGCCACCGGCAAGTCCCTCTAAGTATTCTTTATTGATCCAAAGGACGATCCGTTCATAAACGGGGCTTCCCTGCTCGATCATGGGCCTGTGCAATTCCAGTGGGTTGATCAGCAGCAAATCACCGGGTGCCATACGGATAATGCGCCCGTCTACCCAGTAATCCACTTGTCCGCCAAGCAGATAATACACTTCAAAAAAGTCGTGGTGATGCACTTCCACGGTGTTTGGACGGGGTTCCCGGTAGTGGAAAACCTCGAATGTATCCCGGCGCATCGTCTGCCGGGGATCGAATCTTTGGGAGCGTTCACGCATAAGATCACCTCTTTTCTAAGTATATAGCAACTTTAACAATATTTCAAGCAAATAACACAATTTATATTGCAAATATTTATGGTATACTGGTTTTAATCCCTGTGCCAAAAATATACATATTAAATAACGGAGGAATACATATGCCAATGCAAATGGGTTTCCGCTGGTACGGCGAAGGCAACGACAAGATCAAACTTTCTGACATCAAACAGATCCCCGGTGTCACCAGCATCGTCTGGGCGCTGCATCACAAGATGCCCGGTGAAGTTTGGGAAGAGGAAGAGATCGCAGAAGTCAAGCGTCAACTGGACGAATATGGCTTCAATATGGACGTTGTGGAATCTGTGAATGTCCACGATGACATCAAGATCGGCCTGCCCACCCGGGACAAGTACATCGAAAACTACAAACAGTGCATCCGTAACTTAAGCAAATTCGGTGTTAAGGTTATCTGCTATAACTTTATGCCGATCTTCGACTGGACCCGTTCCAATCTGTTCCACGAAGTGGGCGACGGCTCTACTGCCCTGTTCTATGAAAAGGGTATGATCCAGGATGACTACAACGCAATGGCAAAGTACATCCTTGACTTTACCGAGAAGTACAATATGTCCTTCCCCGGTTGGGAGCCTGAGCGTATGGCAAAACTGGACGAACTGTTCAAAGCATACGAAGGCGTTGACCACGAGAAACTGTGGGCGAACCTGAAATACTTCCTGGAAGCATTGATGCCTACCTGCGAGGAGTGCGGCATTAAAATGGCGATCCATATGGACGATCCTCCCTGGGACATCTTCGGTCTGCCCCGTCTGCTGATCAATGAAGAGAACATTGACCGGTTCCTGAAAATGGTCGACCATCCCTGCAACTGCCTGACCCTCTGCTCCGGCTCTCTGAATGCAGACCCCAACAACAATGTGGCAGACATCATCCGCAAGCACTGCGACCGGATCGCATTCGCTCACATCCGTAATGTTAAGCACTTCGAAAACGGTGACTTCTCCGAAGCCAGCCACCGGGACTGTGACGGCGACACCGGCATCCTGGAAATTTTGAAGGCTTACCACGAGTGTGGTTTTGAAGGCTACATCCGCCCCGACCACGGTCGTCATCTGTGGGATGAAGGTCCCGGCAATGTCCGTCCCGGCTACGGTTTATACGACCGTGCTCTGGGCATTATGTATATGCTGGGCGCCTGGGATCTGCTGGAAAAGCAGGCAGGCAAAGCCTAATGATACTGTAAAGGAGATTTCTGTCTTATGAAATTGATTGACATTCTGAGTGACTCCTTCAACGCCCAGGAATGGGAACAGAAGGGTTACTTGCTGCCCAAGTACGACTTGAAGGCAGTGAAGGAAAAAACTTATAACGAACCCACTTGGGTACACTTTGGCGCCGGTAATATTTTCCGCGCCTTCCCCGCCGCCGTTTTGAACGATGTGCTCAACCGCGGCGCTTATGACCGGGGTGTGATCGTTGCCGAATCTTTCGACTATGAGATCATCGACAAGGCATATGCACCTTATGAAAATCTGTCTTTGTTGGTTAGTTTGAAATCTACCGGCGATATTGAGAAGAAGGTCATCGGTTCTGTTACCGAATGCTTGAAGGCTGACTATCAGTTTACTGAAGACTGGGCCCGTCTGGTAGAAATCGTCTGCAAACCTTCTTTGCAGGTGATCTCCTTTACCATCACCGAAAAGGGCTACGGCGTCAACGATGCTGACCTGGATCGGGGTATGATGCCTGTATTGGCCATGGGTAAGATCGCCGTTCTGCTTTACGAGCGTTTCAAGGCGGGCAAACTGCCTCTGACCCTGCAGAGTATGGATAACTGCTCTCACAACGGCGACAAGGTAAAAGCCGGTGTTCTGGCCTATGTTAATAAGTGGATCGCCAATGGCTTTGTACCCGCTGAGTTCCTGGAGTATGTGCAGGACGAAAGCAAGATCACCTTCCCCTGGGCTATGATCGACAAGATCACTCCCCGTCCCCACGAGTTGGTGCAATCCATGCTGGCTGCTGACGGTTTTGAAGATAACTACACCATTCAGACCGAGCGCCACAGTTTCACCGCTCCCTTTATCAACGCAGAAGAAACCGAGTATCTGGTTATCGAAGATAACTACACCAACGGTCATCCTCCCCTGGATATGGGCGGCGTGCTGTATACCACCCGTGAGACCGTTGACAAAGTTGAAACTATGAAGGTCACCACCTGCCACAATCCTCTGCACACCGCAATGTCTATTTACGGCTGCATGCTGGGTTATGACCTGATCTCCGCTGAAATGAAGGACGAGACCATCCGCAGTTTCATTCAGAAGATCGGTTATATCGAGGCCATGCCCGTGGTTACCGACCCCGGCGTTCTGAACCCCTACGAATTCATTGGCGCTGTTCTGAACCGCCGTCTCCCCAATCCCTTTATGCCGGATGCACCTCAGCGTATTGCTATGGATACCTCTCAGAAACTGGCTATCCGCTTTGGCGAGACCATCAAGTCCTATGTCAAGAAGGGCTTGGATATGGACAATCTGGTTTTGATCCCCTTGGTTCTTGCCGGCTACGCCCGTTACCTGAAGGGTATTGATGATACCGGCGCTGCTTTCGATATTTCTCCCGATCCTATGCTGGAAGAACTGCAGCCGATCGTTGCAGGTCTGGAAGTGAAAGAAGGCGCACAGGACTTCTCTTGCCTGAAGAAACTGTATTCCCGCACCGATGTGTTCGGTCTTGATCTGTATGAGGCCGGTCTGGGCGAGAAGATCGAAGGTATGGTTACAGAACTTTACGCAGGCCCCGGCGCTGTCCGTAAAACTCTGGAAAAATACGTTCACGCCCGCTGATTTATAACTGTTTCATAACAATAAAAATATAAATTGTGCCGAAGCCCAAAGGCGGTCATCGGCTAATAGGAGGATAATTATGGCAAAGATCATTACTTTTGGCGAACTGATGCTGCGTCTGCAGCCCTACAACTACGAGCGTTTCGTACAGTGCGACCATGTGGAATTCACTTTCGGTGGCGGCGAAGCAAACGTTGCTGTTTCCCTGGCTAACTACGGCATGGATGTTGCTTATGTTACCAAACTGCCCACCCACGCCATCGGTCAGGCTGCAGTGAACTCTCTGCGCCGCTATGGTGTTGACACCAGCAAGATCGTCCGCGGTGGCGACCGTGTTGGTATCTACTTCAACGAGAAGGGCGCTTCCCAGCGTGGCTCCGTCTGCATCTACGACCGCGCCCACTCCGCAATCCAGATGGCAAGCACTTCCGATTTTGATTGGGATGCAATCTTTGAGGGCGCTGAGTGGTTCCACTTCACCGGCATCACTCCGGCACTGGGCGCAAATGTTGTTGAGATCTGCAAAGAGGCTTGCAAGGCTGCAAAGGCCCGCGGCATCAAGATCTCCTGCGACTTGAACTACCGTGGCAAACTGTGGACCCGTGCCGAGGCCCGTGAGGCTATGACCGAACTGTGCCAGTATGTGGATGTTTGCATCTCCAACGAAGAAGATGCCAAGGACGTATTCGGCATTGAGGCTGAGGCTACCGACATCTACGCAGGCAGCCTGAACCACGAAGGCTACAAGTCCGTTGCCAAGCAGTTGGCTGACAAGTTTGGTTTTGAGATGGTCGCCATCACCCTGCGTGAGAGCCACAGCGCTTTCGACAATGGCTGGAGCGCAATGCTCTACAACGTTGCCAAGGACGAGTACTGCTTCTCCAAGAAGTATGACCTGCACATCATTGACCGCGTTGGCGGCGGTGACTCCTTCGGCGGTGGTCTGATCTACTCCATCATGAATGGCAAGGACACCCAGGCTGCAGTTGAATTTGCCGTTGCTGCTTCCGCTCTGAAGCACTCCATCGAGGGTGACTACAACATGGTCACGGTCGCTGAAGTTGAGAAGTTGGCTGGAGGCGACGGCTCCGGTCGTATCCAGAGATAATTCCCTATATCCACAAGGAAAGCGGACAGACTTTCGTCTGTCCGCTTCTTATTTTGGATACGGATTGCCACAGCATGCAAGACAAGCCTCGCAATGACATATTGGTTTTTAGTTCTTACTTTTTTGTCTGCGGTATTCCTGAGGTGTCATGCCATAGCGTTTTTTGAATACCCGGTTGAATGTACGGATGGTAGTGAAGCCCGACAGGCCTGCCGCCTCGCTGATAGTGTACTGTCCGCTCTCCAAGTATCGTGCTGCCTCCGCCACCCGCAGAGAGTTGATGTAGTCCGGGAAGCTGATCTTCAGTTTGTCACTGAAAATGTGAGAAACGTGGCTTTGGCTGAGGAATATCGCTTTTGCCAGATCCTTGACAGAGATTTCCTCCCGAAAATGCAAGGCACAATACTGCAGGATTTTCCGAATGCTCTGCTCTCCTGCGGTTGGCTCCTTTTCAAAGTCCATTTCACGGCCAATCATAGCAAACAGCGCTGTCAGAAGCGTGTATAAAATCTCCTGTTCTCCGTTTTTGCAGTACTCTTCATAGCTTAACATCAGCAGTTTCCAGGGCGGTGATTCGATTGCCCCGGACCAGACAGAGCGGGTAGGAACATTCTGTGAAAGAAATTCGCCCCATGATCCCAAAAGCACCGGCTTGATGATCATCGTAAAGTGCAGATTATTTTCATTTGCTCGTTCAAAGCTATGCACCTGATTGGGGCATATAAGAAGAAAATCCCCCTGATTCAACACATACCGTTTTCCGTCAACATAGGCGATATGCACGCCCTCAGTGATACACATTAATTCCACATCCTCATGAATGTGAGGCG
>JAZQBF010000179.1:0-5433 GCA_045545615.1 Faecousia sp. | reverse complement strand
GTCTGTAAAAGGACCGCTGATTTGCAAACCCAACGCCGGTGAGCCGGTGATCGGCGATGACGGTCTTGCCCACTACCCCATGTCACCGGAAGAATTTGCCCAAAAGATGCGCCCCTGCATGGATGCCGGCGCAGCCCTTTTTGGCGGCTGCTGCGGCACCACCCCGGTACATATCAGGTGTATTGCCCAAAAATCATAACCGCCGGCAGTGCCGGTAGTATGCACAGACACCCTTTGGATAACACCTCATCCACCGCTAAAGCGGTCCCCCTTCCCCTCAAGGCGAAGGCTTGGGAGAAACGGATTGCCACACTTGTAGGGGCGGTTGCTTATCGATCGATGCTCGCCCCCACATTCTCTTTAGAACGCAAGAATGCCCTCTACGAAATTCGCAGAGGGCATCTTTACATCGTTTATGGATTCAGACAAGCGCCGGAAGCATTGAATTTATAGGTTTTTGCGCCTATTTTTACGCTGCCGGTCGCCATCGCACCACCGCTATGGAAGTAATACCAGGTGCTGCCCAGTTTCAACCAACCAGTCTGCATCGCGCCGGAAGATGTGAAGTAATACCAGGTGCTGCCCACCTTTGCCCAGCCGGTTGCCATTGCGCCGGAGGGTTTCAAGTAGTACCATGTGCTGCCGGATTTCAGCCAGCCGGTCTGCATCGCGCCGGAGGCGTTAAAGTAATAATACGTTCCGCCAATAGACTTCCAGCCGGTCGCCATTGCGCCGCCGCTGTTTAGGTAATACCAAGTTGTTCCCTGTTGCAGCCAACCGGTAACCATTGCGCCGGAAGATTTCAGGTAATACCACTTGCTACCAATGAACTGCCAACCGGTGAGCATAACACCCTCGGCATTCATATAGTACCATTCGTTATTGATTCTTTGCCAGCCGGTCAGCGCAACTCCGCCAGAATAGTACATCCATTTTCCTTGCGCAAGTTGCCATCCTTCACGGTTTTGTTCTGTATAAACCGCAGTATAAGTGGCATCGCCTTGACAGGTTTCGGAAACCGTCGGATCCCAACCTGCAAACTCATAGTCAGCAGTATCGTTAGAAGCCTTTGTGGGATCCTCCGGGATGGCGATAATGTCGCCGTAGTGATAGATCATTTCAGAAATTACAGAGCCATCATCATTAACAAACTGCACCTTGTAATCTACGAAAGCCTCCTCGTAGGTGGCGGTATAGGTCACATTGTCTGTACAGGATGCAAAGGGTTTGTCCCAACCGGCAAATACATATTTGTAAATATGTGGTTGCTCATGCGGCCGTGTCGGCGTAATATTTGTCGCCGGAACCCATCCGTATGGCAAATGTTGTGTCAGCAGTTTCGTTCCATCCCAATTTTCGAAAGTTACCGTTGCCAGCGCCTCATCGCCAGTAAAGAAATAGCATTTATGGCATCGCGGACAATACCAACATTCCTGCTGTGCAAAGATCTTGTAAACGACCTCATAATGCCATGTGGCAGCATAATATTCTTCGTTGGGAAGCAATTCTTCTCTGTGTACAGATATTGCATTCTTCTGCTGCTCCGTACCGGGATAGAAGATGGTTTTAAATTGGCTGCAATCACGAAAAACGTCCGCTCCCACCGTTGTTAAACTAATTGGGAATCTGACGGCTTTTAGATTGCTACAACCATCGAATGCATAATTCTCAATAGCGGTAACGCCATTACAGATCGACACATATTCCAAGCCAATACACGTTGTGAACGCACTTGCTTTCACGGTTTTCACACCGTAAGGGACAGAATATGCCCCGATCAAACCGCCCGGTACACTATACAAGACGGTTTTATCCTTATTCAGCAACGCGCCGGCACTGTCGCTACTATAATTTGCATTGTTCTCATCCACCCAAATCCCGGTCAAACTGGTACAGCCGATAAATGGGTTCGTAATCTCATAAATATCGGTGCTATCGGATATCTGGGTAACATTTGCGGAAATGTTGATTGTTTTCAAACTGCTGCAATCAAAGAATGCACCTTCACCAATTGTTGTTACGCTTTCCGGGATAGCAATGTTCTGCAGACTTGTGCAGTTACGGAAGGCGTATTCTCCAATGTGCTGCAGTCCCTCGGGAAGGGTGACCGTCTCCAGGCTGATGCAGTGATAAAATGTGTAAGAGGGTAGCCATTTCACACCGCTGCCTATAACAGCAGTCTTCAATCCTTCACAATTCTCAAAAACTTTAATACCAAAGGTCGTTACAGAATCTGGTACTATTATACTTTCCAAACGAATACATCTGCTGAAAGATCCGTCTTCAATTTTCTGCAAACCCTTTGGCAAAGACAGGTCGTTCAAAGCAGTACAGCCGTAAAACGCACTTGCGCCAATACTTTTCAGATCCGACGGCAAGGTGACACTCTCCAGAAGATTGCAGTTTCTGAATGCGCATTTTGGAATTTTCGTAACATTTGTCAGTGTTATATGGGTCAATTCCTCACCATCGGCATTCATAATATGTCCCCGCATATTGAATTCCATGGGATTGGCATAGGTTTCTCCAAAACTCACCCGACACCAGGCAGAGGCATCATAGATATATACATTTGCAGCACTCACTGCCCAAAACGCATTGTTCTTAATTTGCCACAGACTGGCAGGTATGCTAACTGCTTCTACATCACGGCAATTAAAAAACGCATTTTCACCTATAGTGGTTACCCCTTCTTCCATAGTGATCGATTTCAGATAGGTACAGCCTTGGAAAGCATAATTGCCAACCCTTGTCGCATCCCCGGGAATCACAAGATCTGTGACTGATACACCGTTTACATAGAGCGCCTTTGACAAAAGAAGCGGATTGGCAGCAGGATTGACAAATTGGATTTTACACCAATTGGCGACATTTTTTATATAAACATGACAATTACTGCAATTCAAAAACGCATTACTGTCTATTTTCTCCACACCTTCGCCTATTGTTACCCTACGCAAATATTCACACTCCGCAAAGGCTGATGCTCCGATTTTGGTAACACCATCTCCAATAACGATGCTATTCAAATCCAGGCAGTCATAAAATGCACGCTCACCGATCTCAGTTGTTTTATCGCCTATGGTAATTTCAGTCAAATGGTCACAATTCTCAAAAGCCGAGATACCGATTTTCCACGCATTTTCGGGGATGTTAATGTGGGACAGACTACCGCAGTTATAAAATGCGTAATCGCCTACTTCAATTAACGCTTCGCCCAAAGTGATCTTCTTCAAATTTATACAATTATAGAACGCTCCGTACCAGATCGTTGTTTTTTCTCCATCATCGGCACCCTTGCCGGTAACAGTTACCTCTTCTAACCTTGTCGGAATATAATAGGTTTTCGTGCTTACAGGATCTGACCCCCACAAGCAATATTTCTGCTCTGTTTGCGTACTGTAATTATAATATGCCGTTCCGAAAATATATCCAAAGGGCGTTGCGCTCTCCCGGGTATAGCCCACAAATGGAACCGTTATCGCCTGCAGACCGTAGCAGCCGGAAAATGCGCCTTCGTAAATCGCATGCACACTATCCGGAACCACAACTGCAGTCAAACCGGTACAGTTTTTAAATGCATTGCTGTGAATAGTCTCTAAACTATTCGGGATAACGATGGAAGTCATACTGGTGCAGCCAGTAAAGGCATCTTCCGGAATCCTCCACACAGTGGCATCCAGCACTATTTCCGTTAATATTTCGTCGTTAGCACCAAGAATATGCAGGTTCTTTGCATAGTCCCACAGATCGCCATAGTTCGTATTACACCAGGCGGAAGGGTCATAAATATACACATCAGTAAGACTATTGCAATTTCGGAACGCAACAGTAGAAATGCTCTGGATATTTCTGCCAAAGGTTATGGAGGACAATTTGGTACAATCGCTGAACACATAACTATTCAATTGCTCCACGCCTGCTCCGATTTTTACGGTGACTAAATTGGCGCAATTTGCAAAGGCATAGTCGCCAATATCCGTAACGCTGTCAGGGATGGTGATTTCTGCCAAGGCGGTGCAACGAAAGAATGCTCTTTCACCAATCGTCTGCACCCCGCTTCCGATTTGAACAGACGTCAAGTTTTCCGATCCGAGAAACGCCAGATCACCTATTGTCTGTACACTGTCCGGAATCGTGATTCGAATCAGTTCGGTGTAGGCGAAGGCATATTCACAGATAACCTTTGTATCCGTATGAATCTGGGTAGCAGAGTTTCCTTTGACCAAAGCAGCATAGGGGTTTGTTGTTGTTCCCAGATAGTCTGCTGTATCATATTTGTTGTATGTAAGTGCGCTTCCCTCAAACGCATCGTCACCAATATAGGTAACACCGTCAGGAAGCGTAATCTGTGTCACATTTACTGCAAAATAAAATGCATTACTCGGGATTTCTGTGACTGTGTCGTCCAATGCGAGACTTGTCAGTTCCTCTCCGGCTGTGTCCAAAAAATGCAGACGGCGCCCATACCAACTTTGAAGACTACTCATCGCTAAACCACTGATCTTACACCAGTCGGAGGCTGTACAGCGAACATATACATCCTCTAAAGCAGCGCAATTTGCAAAGGCATATTCGCCTAAGCCCTTTATGTTTGCCGGAATGGTGATCTGTTTTATGCTTGAACCGTAAAACGCCCGACTATAAACGACCCTTGTTTCAGAATGAATCTGCGTAGCAGAATTTGCTTTTATCAGAACCAAATATGGGTTTTCTGCATTTCCCAAATAGTTTCCTGTATCGTATGTATTATAAACAAGGCGATTGCAATTCTCCAGCGCAGAGGCGGAAATGCTGCTCACATTGTTTCCAAATGTTAATTTCTGCAGACCGGTACAATTTGCAAATGCATAAACGCCAATATCGGTCACGCCGTTTCCAAGGGTCACATTCGCCAAGGCGGTGCAATCGCGAAATGCATAATCGCCAATAGTGGTAACATTGTCCGGAACGGTGATATCTGTCAAAGCGGTACAACCTTCAAATGCAAAGTTCCCAACTGTGGTTACCCCTTTGCCGATAGTCACATCTGTCAGATTGGCATGATTATTAAATGCGAATTCGCCAATGGTAATGATACTATCCGCGATCACCACTTTTTCCAGTGTCTTGTTCGGCGCTACACCGTTGACCAAACTTTGGTCTATACTTTTGGTGCCTTCCGCAATGGTCAACTGTTTGACGCTGGTTCCATCAAAGGCTTCCCAACCAAGATTTTCCGCTGCAATATTGGGAATGGTAACACTTTGCAACTTGGAACAATTGTGAAACGCATAACTGCCAATGGCGGTAACCCCGCTGGGTATAACCACTTTGGTCAAACCGGAGCATCCAGAAAATGCAGAACCGCCAATAACAGTTACCCCGTCCGGAATATCCACATCAGTCAATGCTGTACAGCCAGAGAACAGACGATCGCTGATGATCGTAATA
>JAZQBF010000178.1:0-2253 GCA_045545615.1 Faecousia sp. | reverse complement strand
TAAACAGCGACGGCACTACCTCTTTCGTGCCCAATCAGAATATCTTTTTGGCGGCGCTGATCGCCGCGGTGGTGATTTTGCCCACAATGATTCCAATTTTGAGAAAGAAAAGATTAAAATAGTTGTTAGTTGTAAGTTGTGAGTTGTGAGTTGTTGTGTCGCCCCCGGCGACGAATTTAAATCATTTTGCCAAAGGCAAAATACCACAACTGTCAACTGTCAACTATCAACTGACAACTACTGCACAATGGGGGAGTACTATGTTACAGAAATTGACCACTGTATGGGGAGAGAATCTGGGGGAGACACCGTGGAATGTGTATCCCCGTCCCCAGATGAAACGAGATAGTTATGTTAACCTGAACGGCTGGTGGGATTTTTGCGCTGTTCCGGGTCAGCCGAAATTTGACAAAAAGATGTTAGTGCCGTACCCTCCGGAATCTGCCCTTTCCGGGGTGGAAGAACACTTTGAAGAGGGGATCTCCTTATATTATCGCCGAAAATTTACTTTGCCCGCGGGATTCAACAAGGGCAGAGTTCTGCTCCACATCGGCGCGGCAGACCAAAGAGCAGATGTTTATGTAAACCAAAATGAGGTGGGCAGGCACAAAGGCGGCTACGATGCCTTTACCATGGACATCACAGCGCAGTTAAAGGAAGAAAACGAACTGCTCATCCGCTGTGTGGATGATCTCCGGGACTTAACTTACCCCTACGGCAAGCAGACCTTAAACCGGGGCGGTATGTGGTATACGCCGGTTTCCGGCATTTGGCAGACGGTATGGCTGGAGAGCGTACCGGAAACTTATATTGAGAATTTGAAAATCGAAAACCGGGGGGCATCGGTGAAAATTTCCATTACACCGGCGCTGGATGGCAAGGTGATTCTGGAGGGAAAAGCGTATCCGCTGACAGAGGGCGCGGTGGAGATCATTCCGGAAAATTTGCATTTTTGGAGTCCGGAAGACCCCTATTTATACCAGTTTGCGGTGGAGACCCCGGAGGACCGGGTGGAGAGTTATTTTGCTCTGCGGACGATGGAAGTCAAGGAGATCGGCGGCGTTCAGCGGCTGTGCCTTAACGGAAAGCCCTATTTCTTCCACGGTCTTTTAGATCAGGGTTACTGGCCCGACGGCATTTACACCCCCGCTGACCCGGCGGCATACGCCTACGATGTGCAGAAGATGAAAGATTTGGGCTTTAATATGCTCCGCAAGCACATCAAAGTAGAGCCGGAGGAATTTTACTATCAGTGCGACCGACTGGGTATGGTGGTCATGCAGGATATGGTGAACAACTCCGATTATAACTTTTTCCGGGATACCGCTCTGCCTACGGTGGGTTTCCAGAAACTGACCGACAAGCATTTCCACAAAGAGCCTGCAGCCCGGCAGATGTTTTTGGACACCATGGAGCGGACGGTAAAGCAACTTTACAACCACCCCAGTATTCTTTTCTGGACCATTTTCAACGAGGGCTGGGGGCAGTTTGACAGCGACAATGTCTACGAGCAGATGCTTACCCTGGATGACAGCCGGTGGATCGATTCTGCATCCGGTTGGTTCCGGCAGAAAAAGGGCGATCTTGAGAGCCTGCACATCTATTTCGGCTCTTGGAAGGCGGTAAAGCCCAGGGAAAAACCCCTGGCGCTGACGGAGTTCGGCGGCTATGCGTATCCGGTGGAGGGGCATATCTTTAATCCGGAAAAGGCATATGGCTATCGCAGTTGCAAGAGCAGGGAAGACTTGAACCGGGATGTGGAAAACCTGTACCGGCAGAAGGTTTTGCCCGGTATCCAAAGGGGTCTTTGTCTGGGTGTTTACACCCAGGTTTCCGACGTGGAGGACGAGATCAACGGCGTTCTGACTTACGACCGGAAAGTGTGTAAATTGGATGAAGAAATGATGGGGAAAATTGCAAAGGATATTCAAAGGGAAATGGATAAATTAGTTGTCAGTTGATAGTTGACAGTTGACAGTTGTGGTGTCCGCAAAGCGGACGGATTGAAATAAAGACACCTCATCCGTCTGCCCAAGGGGCACACACCTTCTCCTCAAGGAGAAGGCTTTGGCGCGGTGGGTTACCGGGCGTTATAACGGAAGAAAAGACTACCGCCAGGGTTGGTGCGAATTTGGCTGCCGGGCCATCCCGGCACAGTTGACAGTTGTGGTGTCCGCGGAGCGGACAGAATTGAATAATCTCTCCCTCCGCCCCTTCGGGGCACCTCCCTCGTCAGAGGGAGGCTTGGGGACG
>JAZQBF010000177.1:0-1747 GCA_045545615.1 Faecousia sp. | reverse complement strand
AAGGGCAATCTCGTTTCCAACGACCTGACGGATATGTGTATGCAGGTGATCGACGATATTCGTTTGGTCTACCCGGCGGTGGGTCTGTGCGTGGCGGAAGGGCAGCCTCGGCATCACTTGGAAAAGGCCTGCAAAATTCTTGCCAACGGCCGCTCCCATCCGGCGATCTTCAATGACGATCTGATCGTCAAGGGCTTAATGTACTACGGCGTGCCGGAAAAACAAGCACGGAACTATATCCACAGCACCTGCGTGGAGATTACCCCTGAGGCTTCCTCCAATGCCTGGGTGGCAAGTCCATATACCAATGTAATGCAGATTTTGCTGGATGTGATGGACAGAGAATATGACACGTTGGACGATTTGATCGGCGCATACCACAATGCGCTGGACAGCAAGATCAAGGCGGATTTTGAAGACAAATGTTCCTGGCGGCATCACCGGGCGGAAAACTCCCTCAATCCGCTGCTTTCCTGCTTCGTAAAAGATTGCCTTGCCCGGGGCAAGGATATTGAGCAGGGCGGCGCTATTTATAACTGGATTATGCCCTCTTTTGTGGGTATGGGTAATTTGGTGGATTCTGTTTATGCCATCGGGAGGCTGGTGTTTGAAGAAAAGCAGCTGACCATCCGCCGTTTTCGGGAGATCCTGGAGCAGAACTACGAGGGCAACGAGCCTCTGCGCCAGTATATTTTGAATCAGATCCCCAAGTACGGCAACGACATTGACGATGTGGACAGCCTCTATTCCCGGTTTACGGAGCATATTGTGGCGGAATGTGAAAAGTATCAGGGCGTATTTACCAATGCCCAGATCATTCCCAGCGTATTTTGCTATGTGCGCCACGAGACCTTTGGCACCCAGACCATGGCCACCCCCGCCGGCCGTGTGGCAGGTTTCCCCCTGGGCGACGGCTCCGGTCCTTGTCAGGGCAGAGAGATGAATGGCCCGACGGCATCGATCCTCTCTTCCACCAAGTGGGATCACAGTAAGTTTATCGGCGGCGTCGCGGTGAATATGCGCTTTACCAAAGCCGCTTTAGGTCCGGATTCTCTGAAGGTTATGGATACGCTCCTGCGTACTTTTATCCAGCGGGGCGGCTTCGAAATGCAGATCAATGTGGTGGATAACGATACGCTGAAAAAAGCGCAGAAAGACCCGGAAAGTTACCGGGATCTGGTGGTGCGTATCGGCGGCTACAGCGACTATTTTGTAAACCTCTCCCCGGAAATGCAGGCGGAAGTGATTTTAAGGACGGCCCACAATGTATAAAAAAGGAACAGTTTTCAATATTCAGCGGTTTTCAACCCACGATGGACCTGGGATCCGGACAGTGGTGTTCTTAAAAGGCTGTCCGTTGGATTGCATCTGGTGTCATAATCCGGAATCCAAAAGTATGACCCGGGAGGTTTTTTACAAGCCGGGGCAGTGCGTAGGCTGTGAAAAATGTAAAGCGGTTTGCCCCCAGGGTTGCCACGCTTTTGAAAAGGGGAGTCATTTGTATCACCGGGAGAACTGTCTTCGCTGCGGACAATGCGCCGAAACCTGCTATGCGGATGCGCTGGAACTATGCGGGGAAGAAAAAGACACGGCGCAGATACTGGAAATCGTTATGCGTGACAAAAGTTTTTACAGTCAGGGCGGAGGCGGTCTGACTCTATCCGGCGGCGAGCCCCTTATGCAGTATGATTTTTCCCTGGAATTGCTGACTTTGGCTAAGGAAAAGGGACTGCATACGGCGGTGGAG
>JAZQBF010000176.1:0-4423 GCA_045545615.1 Faecousia sp. | reverse complement strand
CGTGTTCGTGTATTCGAAAACGGCACCGGTTCTATCATCATCAACGGTCGCGACATCGACGAGTACTTTGGCCTGGACACCCTGAAGTTGGTTGTCCGTCAGCCTCTGGTCACCACCGATGTTCTGGGCAAGGTTGACATCGTTGTCACCGTTGCCGGCGGCGGCGTTTCCGGCCAGGCCGGCGCTATCCGTCACGGCATCTCCCGCGCCCTGCTGACCCTGAACCCCGAGCTGCGCCCCACTCTGAAGGCTGCTGGTTTCCTGACCCGCGACCCCAGAATGAAGGAAAGAAAGAAGTACGGCTTGAAGGCCGCTCGTCGCGCACCTCAGTTCTCCAAGCGCTGATTCATTATCTTGGAAAATTTATCCCGGAAGTCTTCTCGGCTTCCGGGACTTTTTTCGAACTGATGTGCACCCTATTGGGTGCGAATAATCTAAATGACATTACAATATTGCATTCTGAATTGACATTTGGTAAAATATACAAATAAAAGATTGACATTTTGCGAGGTGATATCATTGGAACAGATTATGAAATACATTCAACAGAAATATTCTCCCCTATCCGTTATCCTATATGGATCATACGCCAACGGAACGAATAATCTGAACAGTGATTTCGATGCATTGATTATTGCCTCCGACCACCAGCAATATCACGATACTTCTTCTGTCAACGGCGTTCAATTAGATGTGTTTGTATATCCTGCATCTTATTTTGACGGAGATTATAACTGTGCAGATTTTATTCAGATTTGTGACGGACAGATCATTACAGACAGCAACGGCGTTGGAAGTGCTCTCCAAACCCGTGTGCAGGCGTATGTGAAAAACCGTCCGTGCAAATCCAATGCCGAAATACAAACCAATATTGATTGGTGTGTTAAGATGTTTGAACGCACAAAACGGAATGATGCCGAAGGTATGTTTCGTTGGCATTGGGTGCTGATTGACAGTTTAGAGATTTTCTGTGATATAATGCACCATCCTTATTGGGGACCGAAGAGGGCGCTGAAATGGATGGCGGAAAACCATCCCACTGCATATAGTCTCTACGAAAAAGCACTATTTAATTTTACCACGGAGAACTTAGAAAACTGGATCATATATATAAAAACACGAATGTCCCAATCAAATTGATTCTAATTTGATTATTCACAGAGAGGATAATAGGATATGTTATTTCCCGCAGAAAAATTTATTGGCAAGAATGGTACGCACTACACTTTGAGAAGTCCGGAATTAGCAGATGCAGAGCAAATGATCGCATATTTGAAAACAACTGCTGAGGAAACCGAATTTGGACTTAGTTACCCTGAGGAATTAAACTTTACCATTAAGGACGAAGAAGATTTCATCTCAAATTTCGCCGCAGATAAAGGAAGTATTATGATTTCCGCATTTGATGGCGAAAGATTAGTCGGCAACGCCAGTCTTTCCTGTGTGATGGATAGAACGAAAACTTTGCACAGAGCAACCTTTGGGATCGCTATACTTAAAAGCGAATGGGCGCAAGGATTAGGTGGAAAAATTCTTGCCGAGTTGATCAAATTTGCAAAACAAGCAGGATACGAGACCATCGAATTAGAAGTCGCTTCGTCCAACACAACAGCCATTAACCTATACAAAAAGTTTGGGTTTGTTGTATATGGAGAACGGCCGCATTCGCTAAAATTGAAAAGCGGAAACTATTACGGCGAATTGCTGATGGCGCTAAACATAAAATAACTAAGAAAAAACGAGGTGAAGGATATGGTATGCCCTAAGTGTGGACGTGCAATGACCGCCGGTTTTCTGCAAAGCGATGCCAAAATCGGCATTACTTGGGTCAGTAAGTTACTCCCCTTTGGCGTTGGCTACTGGAAAAACGATGCCGAGTTGGTATCTGAAGAAATGGGCATCGGCTTAACCGCAATTCCAACACATATATGTAAAGATTGCAAGTTGCTATTGGGCGATTATAGCAAAAGAAAATAATTGTATATCCCTGCTTTCTTTATGAAACCAAATATTATCCCGGAAGTCATTACGGCTTCCGGGACTCTTTATGCACAAATCCGATAGGATATTCGTTTTCTCCCATCTTGACAAATTTTCTTAACAGCGATATAATTTTGTCTGTAAATTCTATGGGCTTGTAGCGCAGTTGGGAGCGCACCACATTCGCATTGTGGGGGTCGGGAGTTCGAATCTCCTCAAGTCCACCAAAAAAGGCAGTGGGTATTCCACTGCCTTTTTGTTATTTCAGATAGGGTAAGATCTCGCCGGCATCCTGCAGGACAAGATGGGGCTTATCCTCAGACTTTGCAAGGATTTCCGGGGTGGTCTCGCCGCTCATTACCAGAATTCCGGTGATGCCGGCATTGAGGCCGCTTTTTACATCGGTATAGATCCGGTCACCGATAACGCAGGTTTCCTCTTTGCCGTAGCCAAGGCGTTCCATTGCCAACTGGGGCATCAGCGGTGAGGGTTTGCCGATGACCACCGGGCGTTTTCCCGTGGCGTGGAAAATCATTTCACACACACTGCCGCAATCCGGCACGCTGCCGAACTCCGTGGGACAGACCAAATCAGGGTTGGTGGCAATATAGGGAATCTCCCGAGTCAAAAGCAGCCAGGATACATCGTGGAGTTTCTTGAATGTCAGTTCCGTATCAAAGCCCATAACGATGCACTGGGCATCGTCTGCATTTTCTGTAACTGTGAAGCCTTCGTTGCGAAGTTCCTCTTTCAGCGACTGCGTACCGCAGACATAAAGGATCTGTCCTTCGTGGTGTTTATGCAGGTAGTAAGCCGTTGCCTGGGAGGATGTAATAAAGTCTTCCCGGGTTGCAGTAATACCTAATTTTTCCAACTTCTTCACATAGTCCGCAACACTTTTGGAAGAATTATTGGTCATAAACAAGTATCTGCCGCCACTGCTGCGGATCTTCTGCAACAGTTCGATAGTAAAGGGATATAAACGGTCGCCTAAATAGAGTGTGCCGTCCATATCGAACAGATACAGTTTCATTTTTGAAAGAATTTGCTTTTTATCCATATCAGGCAATATCCTTTGTAATAACAATATTCGTACCGCAGACATCGGAAAGTACAACATCACCGATGCAGACGGGCGCATTTACATGGGTTTTACGGAGCAATGCCATAATATTCAGCATTTCTCCCTTGGGTACCGGGTTCTCTGTTTTCACGCTGACCATGGTATTCTCCCGGTTGGAAACCCGGACGGTAGCGGTCACCGTGCGGACTGGATTGGTACATTCATTGATGGCGTATTCCGCACCCTTGGGGCAGGTATGACCGGTAACTTTTACGCCATCCTGGGTAATCTCAGCCGTTAAATTACAGCCTCTGGGGCAAATGATACAAGTTAAATTACGCGTCATGCCAGCACCTCCAAATCAACACGAATTTCGCCGCAAACATCTTTTAGCACATCCGCTTTCAGGGTTACCTTTTCCATCTCGCCGGGCGCTGCTTTCAAGCGCTTTGCCACAGCCAGGGTCTTATCCCCATTGGAAACGGAAATCTTCACTCTGCCGAAGGGCTGGGTGACCCGGAAGAACAAGGACACATCTTCTTTGCAACTGTTGATGACCTGGGGCAGAACATAGCGCACGCCATTACCGGGTTTTGTTGCGATGTGACATTCTTCTGCTGCTGTCGCGGAAATATAAGCGGCTGCGCCCTTGCCTGCCCGCTCTGCTTCCTCGGAAACATAGTCGACCAGGTCATGTACCTGCAAAACATTGCCGCAGGCAAAAATACCGGGCAGCGCCGTCTGGCAGTTTTCATCCACCAAAGCGCCATTGGTAATGGGGTCAATGGGGATACCTGCCGCTCTGGTCAGTTCGTTCTCAGGGATCAAACCAACAGACAGAAGAAGTGTATCACAGGGAATGTAACGCTTGGTTTCTTCAATTGTTCTGCGGTTTTCATCCACCTGGGCAATGGTAACACCTTCCAAGCGCTTTTTTCCGTGGATTTGAACAACAGTTGTGCTGAGATACAGAGGAATATCAAAATCCTCAAGGCACTGCACGATGTTACGGGTCAAGCCGCCGGAATAAGGCATAACCTCACAAACCGCCTCTACTTTAGCCCCTTCAAAGGTCATACGCCGCGCCATAATGAGACCAATATCGCCAGAACCCAGGATCACGACCCGCTTGCCAACCTGGTAACCCATACAGTTGACCAGTTTTTGGGCAGTACCTGCGCTATACACACCGGCAGGACGGCTGCCGCAAATATTCAGCGCTCCCCTGCTCCGCTCCTGGCAACCCATTGCCAAGATTACAGCCTTTGCCTGGATCTGCAGGATTCCGCTGCGGTTTTGCGCAGTTACGACCTTATCGGAACTCACATCTGTGACCATAGTTTCCGTAAAGACTTTGATGTCCCGCTTGGCAACTTCGCC
>JAZQBF010000175.1:0-1923 GCA_045545615.1 Faecousia sp. | reverse complement strand
GCCGCCGGCATTCTTGCCGATGTAGCCCAGGCCTTCGATCAGACCCAGAGAAACGGTGGACTTGCCTTCGCCGAAGGGGGTGGGGGTAACAGCGGTGACCTCGATGAACTTGCCGTCGGGCTTGTCCTTCAGACGGTTCATAACCTTGATGAAGTCGATCTTGGGAGTCTTGCCGTAGGGGATGATCTCATCCTCCAGCAGACCCAGTTTCTGGCGGAAGAAATCCACGGAAGGCAGAGTCTTCTCTGCTTCTTCTGCGATCTGCCAGTCAGCGAACTTGGTGGGGTCAAGTTTCACAAAACCCTTTTCGTCTACGTACTTGCCATTCTCGTCATATACGATTGCCATAGTATGTTTCCTCCTTATTTTTCGGTGCCATAGGCACATTATTCATGATTTTATACGACCGCCACGTCAGCGGCGTCCCGAATGAACGCCATGACCTTGCCGGTGAGTACACTTCTTTTGATGGCTGCATCGAACTCAGCGCCCATATAGGGTTGCAGTTGCTCCCGGGTCATACCGTTTTGCCGGCAGACACCTTCGATGGCGGCTTCCATCTCCGATTCTTCCGCGGTCAGACCTTCCAGGATCACCACCCGGTCGATCACCGCCTGGGCTTTGATGGCTGCCACTGCAGAGGGCTCTGCGTCTTTCCGCAGGTCTTCTTTTGTGGTGTTCATAAAAGAGCAGTACATCTCCAAATTCAAGCCCTGTTGCGCCAGTTGGGCTTCCAGGGTCTGCATCTGCTGGTCCAGCGCCTTTTCCAATTCCTCAGGGGTCACGGTCACATCCAGGGTTTCCGCTGCCTGCTTCAAAAGCCGGTCCTGCAGATCCATTTCGCCGCGCTCATCAGAGAAGGCCTGCAGTGCTTCCCCCAGACGCAGGCGCATCTGCTCAAATGTGTCGCAATTGCCAACCTCTTTGGCGAACACGTCGTCCAAATCATACTGGGTCTTCACCCGGATCTCGTGGATCACACATTTGAACTCTGCCTCTTTGCCTGCCAAATTCTCTGCGTGGTACTGCTCTGGGAAAGTAACCTTCACAGAAACTTCTTCACCGGGAACTTTGTCCAGCAATTGCTCTTCAAAACCGGGGATGAACATTCCGCTGCCCAGCACCAAAGTCTGATTTTGCGCCGTACCACCGGCGAACTGCTCGCCATCGCAGAAACCTGCATAATCCAGCACCACCTCGTCGCCATTTTCCGTGGGACGGTCTTTGATCACCGCGATCCGGGGATTCTGCTGTTGCAGCCGCTGGATCTGCTGGTCGATCTCTGCATCGGTGATAATGTGTTTGTCCAGTTGGGCCTTAAGACCCTTGTATGTAAAAGCCATTGTTTTTTCTCCTTGCGCTTGAGCCATATTCTACCTAATATCATAGCATAGAATCTTCTCAAAGGCAATGCTTGTTTCCCATTGCGCATCATTTTTCCAGTGAATTTCTTGTAGATTGCCACACCAGCGTGCGCGCTGGTTCGCAATGACATGGCAAAATGATCTTGTCAAGGGGTTTTTTGCGGATTCCTTAGGGATTATACAAATTTTTCTTGCAAAAACCAATATAGTTATGATATTTTATTTATAGTTTATATCTATAGATTCGCGAGGTGTGTATATGAACTACAACTATCTGCGTTATTTTTCTGTCCTTGCCCAGGTGGAGCACTATACCTTGGCTGCCGCCCGGCTGGGCATTTCCCAGCCCTCCCTGAGCAGCGCCATCCATCATTTGGAAACGGAACTGGGCGGTATTCGGTTATTTGAAAAAGTGGGTCGCAATATTCGCCTGACGGAAGAAGGGCGCTTCTATCAGGAAAAGGTGGATGCTGCCCTGCAGGAACTGAACTCCGCCTCTATGACCCTACGGGACAGCAAGGTCAGCGCACCGGTGGTGATCCGTATGGGCATTGTATCC
>JAZQBF010000174.1:0-6946 GCA_045545615.1 Faecousia sp. | reverse complement strand
CAAAGATGTGATCTTTGCCAATAATATGAGTATGCTCCGCAACGACCTGCTGATCGGCATGCTGGGAGAGGCATTAAGTTAATAGAAAAACGACCTATCAAACGATAGGTCGTTTTTTGTTACATTTTTTGATATAGTTTGGTGAGTAGATTTCGCAGGGGTACAAACAGAATCAGAGCGATGCAAAAATTGCCGATGCAGTGGGTCACATCAAAGGGGATGCCGGAAAGCCACCAACTGATGGCAAATTCGATGCCGCCCATAGAGATGTATACCGGGGCGCAGAAAAGGCCAAAGAGCATACCGAAAGCGGCGGCAAGGAGCGCCCAGACAAGGGGGTGCTTTACCTTTCGCAAAGCGTAAGCGGCGAAAAACAGGATCGCCCACACATACAGATAGTTAAGATTCCACATACTGATGCCGTAAAACAGAATCTCCATCAGTACATACAGATAGGTGGGGTAAAGTCCTTTCAGCCCAAACACCACGGCAAAGAGCATCACCATCAGGGAGACCGGCTCAATATTGGGAAGATTCATCATCGCAACCTTGGTGCCGAAGGTCAACGCCCCCAGCATACCGAATAAGACCACTTCCCGCAAAGGAAGGGATTTATCCCTTGGTGTAAACAAGCGCATATTCACCGCCGTCCACTACCGGCGTGGTGCTGATACCCTGCAGGGCGTACTGATCGCCTTCATACAGCGCCCAGTAGGCTTTGTCTGTTTCGTAGACAGCCTGCTCGCCATCCACATGGCTGATCTCCAGACCGTAAGGACCTTCTTTGCCCTCGATCAACTTGTCCGCCAGAAGGACATCGCCCAGGAATTCTTCGTCTGTTTCATAGGGGAAAACCTTTTCGCTGCCGTCGGCGTGCACCACTTTTACGGTGATGGACATTTTTTTGGCAGCGGTGGTGTCTGCGCTTTCAGCAGCGCTCTCGGTGGGAGCGGCGGTGGTTTCTGCGGTGGTCTGCTTAGTCTCTCCCGGCGCTTCTGCAGTGCAGGCTGCCAAAGAAAGGAGCATCACAGCGGCTAAAAGCAGGGTAACGATTTTTTTGATGTTCATAAAAATACCTCCAAAAACAAAAATTCTGAGGCACCCATTTTGGGTGCCGCAGCCGGTTTTCTGCGACAATCGCATCCTCTTGTAACACGCAGAGGACGGAGAAAGCCTTTCCGTAGGTCTTCTGACTTGCGCTTGGGGAGGGGTTGCGGCCTCCTGCGTCGTTCTCTGCCTTCCCGGAATATTCCAGTGACCGGCTTTCGCCTTAGAGAACGGCTCCACGCTTACAGCGGCGGTACCGTTCGGGAATCACACCCGATTATCTTGTTCAGCAGAGGCGGCTGTACGCCGAATCTGCCACGGAAACGGTGTTCAATTGTCGAATGTATTGTATCACGCGCGTTTGCGGATGTCAACAGCAAATGAAGCCGCGGCAACAGAACAGTTGGGCAAACCAGCAGAGGCACAGCGACCACAAACTGCCGCCGCGCATCTGGAATCCCCGGTAGTTGCCGGCTTGCTGCCGGTAGGCAGCGCCGCCGTTTTCGATCTGCGTTAAGATCTGCAGATATTCCGGGTTGTTCGGCTCCATGGACACTGCCCGGCGGATATGCTCCAATGCGGTGACCTGGTTGCCCAGACCGTCGTTGGCAAGGGCGGAAAGGCAATACCACCGGGCGTTTCGGTTGGGGTCGGACGCCAAAATGTTCAGCGCCTCCCGGTATCTGCCAAAGCGGATGTACTGGGCAGCGGCCTGCTGATATTGCCCGGCGTGGCTTTGCCCGCCGTAACCACCGTAGCCGCCATAGTTGCCGTAGCCGCCGTAATTGCTCCGGCGCTGTTTATCCGGGTTTTTGATCTGATCGTAGGCATCGTTTACTTCCTGCATTTTCCGGGCGGCTTCCGCATCCCCCGGATTCCGGTCCGGGTGATATTTTTTCGCCAGGCGGCGGTATGCAGTTTTGATTTCCTCGTCAGATGCATCGGGGTTTACCCCCAACACCTTATAGGGATCATCGATCATTTCGTTCCTCCGAAGCCTTCCGGCCTTGTCTTCTGCGGTATTCCAGCCAAATGCCGCTGTAGAGAATGTTATCCAAAATATCCTTATCCTGCACCAAGGGCAGCCGTTCATAGGCATCTGTGCAGCGACCTAATTCCTGCAGCAGATACTGTTCCCAGCGCGCCCAATCAAGTCCCGTACCCATAGCGATAAAAGGATTGTACTGCTTTTTTCGCAGATCCCGGCGGTAGTCCACCGCCGCGTCTGCCAGATAGATGTATCTGCCCAAATGGCGACCTAAAAGCCTTAAGTTTTCGCTCCAGCGATCTTCTTCATACACCAAAAGTTCTGCCATCAGATCGCCGAAACAGCCGGCGGGCGCATCCGGGTCGGGACAGTTTTCCGCTTCCAAAGCGGCAAGGTTTTCCAAGCAGGTTTCTATGGCGTTACATTGCCGGGGATAGCGGGATTGGATCTGCCCCAAAGTCTTTCCAAAGACACCTGCCATCCATTTGGCAGACAGATGCTTTTCGTCGTTATAATCGTCTTTTGCATTATAATATCCCAATGCCACATTCATATCCGCGGCATAGCGGATAAAAGGGGTATCCACCCACGCCCGGGGACGGATGGCGTGCAGCGCGCAGGCTTTGGCGCCTGCGGTTTCTTCCGGCTCGTAAAGGCTCATCAGCAGCAGCGCCAAAAACGCCATATCATAACTTAATCCCAACCGGGCGCTGTTGGCAGCCTGCTCCCGGATCCGGCGGCAGATGCCGCAGTATACGGATAAATACCGTTTTTGCCGCCCTTTGGGCAGTTCCGGTACATTTGCCATTACATAACCAAACATAGAGCACACCTCCGGTTTCTCTACTGTATCATACTTTTTAAATTTGAACAAGGCGTAAACCCCGGGGAATATTCACGAATTGTTAAATTATGGCGTTTTGGAGAGCCAGGCGTTCAGCGCGCCGCCGTAGAACACGATGGAAACGCAAAAATACAGCCACAGCATACTCAGTGCAACGGCATATACAGAGCCGTAGATGTTGGCGTAATTGGAAAAATGCTCCACATATATAGAGTAAAGATCGGAGAAGATCAGCCATCCGGCAGAGGCGAACATTGCCCCGGGGAGAGAATCGGAAAACCGGTTGCGCCGGTTGGGCAGCACCATATACAAGGTAGTAAAAAGCAATGTTTGTGCCCCCAAAAGCAGGAAAAACCGCAAAATGGGCATATCTGAAAAGGGCAAAAAAGCCAACAGCATTTTGCCGAAAACATGGAGCATCAATGTCAGTACCAGCACCAGCAAAAAAGCAAAAGTGTATAAGGCGCTGATACCCCGGGTGAAAAAGTATCCCCGGTTTTCTTCTACGCCGTAGATGGCGTTTAACCCGGTACGCAGACCGTGAATGCCTCTGCCCGCTGACCATAATGCGGTGAGGGCAGACACAGAGACCAATGCGCCGGTGGTTGCGCGGTAGGTATTAAGGATCAGCCGTTGAGCAGAGCCCATCAGCGCCTGGGGCAAGATTCCCTGGAGCATATCCGTTAATGTATCCACCTGCAAGCCGGTATAACGCACCAAACTAAGCAGCAGCACCAGCAGCGGAAAAACAGACAGCACCAGAAAAAAGCAGGCGCTTGCGGCATAATTGCCGATGCGCAGACGGGCTATATCCTTTATAAACGGTACAACCTTTCTGAAAAGCCGTTTTAACAAGAGATCGCCTCCTAAAACAAAATGCGTACCGTAAGTTCTCCTACAGTACGCATTTTTATTTGGAATTATTCTGCGGAGATCAGGTAGTAATATACCGGCTGACCGCCGCGGAGCAGATTCACGTCTGCATCGGGGCAGGTATCGGCAAAGATGTCAGCCGCCTTTTGGGCATGCTTTTCCTGAATATCTTCGCCGTAGTAGATGGTGATATATTCCTTGCCTTCGTCCCGGACTTTTTCCGCCAGAGAGCGGAGCAGGACTTTAATATCCCGGCTTGTGCCAAACAGAGCGCTGCCGTAAATTGCCAGATAGTCACCTTCGTGAATGTCGTGACCGTCAAAGTCGGAATTCCGGGCGGCATAGGTGATCTGCATCGTGTCTACAGTAGCCAGTGCCTCCGTCAGCGCTTCGGTGTTCTCCTCTTCTGTGCCCTCGGGATTGAAACTGAGCATAGCGGTAATGCCCTGGGGAACGGTCTTGCTGGGGATGACCACCACGTGCTTGGGTGTCAGCGCATCCACCTGCTCGGCAGCCATAATGATGTTTTTGTTGTTGGGCAGAACATACACAGTCTCAGCGGGAACTTTGTTTACAGCCTCCAGAATGTCCTGGGTGCTGGGGTTCATAGTCTGACCGCCGGAGATGATGCCATCTACGCCCAGGTTCATAAACACATCGGCAAGACCGTCGCCGGCGCAAACAGAAACCACGCCAAAGGTTTTTTCCGGCTCTGCGATCTTGGGCGCCAACTCCTGCTCACTCATTACCTTTTCGGTGTGCTGCAGGCGCATATTTTCAATTTTTACGGTGACGAAAGAACCGTAGTCGATAGCCTCGTGGAGGGCTTTACCAGGGTCGTTGGTGTGAACGTGAACCTTGATGATCTCGTCGTCATCCACCAGCACCAGGCTGTCACCCAGAGAGGAGAGGAATTCCCGGAGTTTTTCGGGATCGTTGTCGTTCTCCCGGTTGATGATAAACTCGGTACAGTAGGTGAAGGTGATGTCTTCGGTTTCAAAACCGGAGAAATCAGCCTGCTCTTTGGTGTTCTCGTCGGAGAATCCTTCGGGAACGACCACATCTTCTCCCTGGAGGGAGGAGAGCATCGCTTCCAGAACGAACAGCCAGCCCTTACCGCCGGCATCAACGACACCGGCCTTTTTCAGCACCGGGTTCTGGTTGACGGTGTTAGCCAGAGCGACCTTTGCTTCTTCAATAGCGGCCTGGTGGACAAATTCGATAAAGTTGTTCTCCTGGGCGGCTTCTCTTGCCTTGGCGGCTGCCAGACGGGAAACGGTAAGAATGGTGCCTTCGGCAGGCTTCATAACTGCCTTATAAGCAGCGTCCACACCTTCCTGCAGGGCATCTGCCCACAATACGCCGTCACACTCGGTACAGCCTTTCAGTTTCCGGGAAAGACCCCGGAACAGCAAAGAAAGAATAACGCCGGAGTTTCCTCTTGCGCCCCGGAGCATCGCCGACGCAGCAATGGCGGCGACCTTATCCAGAGAGGGATCTTCTGCTTTGCGCAGATCTGAAGCGGCGGCATTGATAGTCATAGACATATTGGTGCCGGTATCGCCGTCGGGGACGGGAAAAACGTTCAAGTCGTTCAGTTGCTGCTTGTGGATCTCCACCGATGCGGCAGCGCTGATGATCAGACGGCGAAGGTCTGATCCGTTAATTGTCTGTCTCAATGGTGTTACCTCCCATTAGCCGATCATCATAGAATCGATAAATACATTTACATCCCGCACTTCCGTGCCGGTGTATTTGGTTACCACATAACGCACCTCAGAAATGATGGATGCGCCAACGGCGTTCAGGTTCACGCCGTGATCGACCATAATGTGCAGGTCAATGGAAACAGAGCCGTCGTCATTAAATTCCACACGGACACCTTTGCCCATAGATTCCACCCGGAGCAGGTGGTATACACCGTCTTTGACGGAGCGGGCAGCCATACCCTTTACACCGAAGCAGTTGGAAGCGGCAGTGCCGGCGATGTCCACATAGACGTTGGAACTGACTTGTACAGAGCCGTTGTCGTTTGTGTGCTGGATCATATCAGTACCTCCTAATTTTTGGTGGTTATACCATGCTGGCTTCCCAGCAGTCGGGCGCGGACAGACCCATCATTTTTACAACGGTGGGTGCAACGTTGGCAAGACCATAGTTGCCGTCCAGGATCTTCCAGGCCTTGTCGGTATCGTAAATGATGAAAGGAACGGGGTTCAAGGAGTGGGCAGTACGGACGGAAGTTTTGCCCTTCTTGGTCTCGGTCATCTGGTCGGCATTGCCGTGGTCAGCGGTGATCAGCACGGTGTAACCGTACTTGTCGGCTGCCTCCAGAATGGCCTTCAGGCCGTTATCCACACATTCCATTGCGTATACCACAGCATCCATCACGCCGGTATGACCAACCATGTCGCCGTTGGGATAGTTGCAGCGGATAAACTGGAACTTCTTGGAAGCCATAGCCTCCACCATCTTCTCGGTAATCTCTTTGGACTTCATGGCAGGTGCCTGCTCAAAGGGAATCACATCAGAGGGGATCTCTTCATAAACTTCCAGATTCTCGTCTACCTTGCCGGAACGGTTGCCGTTCCAGAAGTAGGTGCCGTGACCGTATTTCTGGGTCTCAGATACAGCGTACTCGTGAATGCCAGCCTCGCACAGAACTTCGGTGAGGGTGTTGGTGATCACGGGAGGCTGCACCAGATAATTTTCGGGGATGTTCAAATCGCCGTCATACTGGAGCATACCGGCAAACTTGACGCCCGTGTAATCGCCACGGTCAAATTTGTCGAAATCTTTCTTGTCGAAAGCCAGGGAAATTTCCTGGGCACGGTCGCCACGGAAGTTAAACAGTACAACGCTGTCGCCGTTGGCAATTTTGGCAATGGGCGCGCCGTCTCTTGCCACAACAAATGCAGGCAGATCCTGGTCGATGCAACCGGTCTCGGCGCGATAGGTCTCAATGGCTTCGGCAGCAGATGCAAACATTCTTCCCTTGCCTTCCACGTGGGTGCGCCAGCCGGCTTCTACCATGCCCCAGTTGGCTTCGTAACGGTCCATAGTGACCTGCATACGGCCGCCGCCGGAAGCAATGGCGTAGTCGCAGCCTTCGCCATTTAACTGGGAAAGCACATCTTCCAACTGGCCTACATACTCCAGCGCGGAAGTGGCGGGCACATCACGGCCGTCCAGCA
>JAZQBF010000173.1:0-3263 GCA_045545615.1 Faecousia sp. | reverse complement strand
TCGATTGAACCACGCGTCTAACGCGTGTTTTTCTTTATACAAAAATACCCGGATGTGCGTTGGCACATCCGGGTTTCTTATTATTCGACCTCTTCGAAATCCTTGTCTTCTGCGGCGTTTTCCTGGCAATCGCAGTCGCAATCACCGTCGCAGCAGCAACAGCATCCGCCGATCAGTTTTTTGAACCAAGCGGAGATCTTGTCGCCGTAGGTGATGAAAACATAAACGATACCGGCTACAGCAGCCACAGCAACCAGAATTTTCCAAATAACATTAAATACTTTCATAAAAAAGACCTCCTATCAATAATCTTCTGAAACTATTATATCCAAATTATCAGATAAAAGCAATCCTTTTTTTAACGGATGTAGCCGTACATACCCCGGATGCTTACCTCACCGGATTGCACAGTCTGTTTTGTGCCGTCCGCGGTCAGTATCACCAAGCCGCCATCGTTGTCGATGTCCAGGGCTTTGGCGTGAAAAACTTCATCGCCCCGGTGGATGCTGATGTCTTTGTTCAGGGTGATGCAATGGCGCCGGTATGCGTCCATCCATTTTTGTTTGCCGGTCAGTAGTTCCTTATCCATTTCCCAAAGGGCGTAAATCAACCGGCTTGCCAAATGGGCAGTTTCAAAGTCTTTGCCCGTTGCCAACTTTATGGAAGTGACAAAGGTGCGCAATTCCGCCGGGAAATCGGTAAGGTCGTGACCGCAGTTGATGCCAATGCCCAAAATGGCATAATTGACCATCCCATCGGATAGGGAAAGTTCCGTAAGGATACCGCCCAATTTGGAATGCCCGATCACCAAATCGTTTGTCCATTTGATGCCCGGACGGATTCCCGTAAGGGATTCCACCGCATTGCAGGCGGCAACACCGCAGGCGCAGGTCAAATGCATCATATCTTCCGGCTTGCACCGGGGACGCAGGATCACAGAGAGATATAACCCCAAACCGGCAGGGGAGTGGAAACGCCGTCCCATTCGCCCACGCCCTTGGGTTTGATGTTTCGCGACTACCACCGTGCCGTGGGGCGCGCCGGCGATCGCCAGTTCCTTCGCCTTGGTGTTGGTGGAGTCGATGGAATCAAAGCAGTATATGCGTTCTCCCCAGGGGCAGGCAGCAGGCAACTGCTTTTGGATGGTTTGTTTCATAGATCAGTCGATGTCGCTTAAGATCTCCTCAGGAGGCAGATCCAGCATCTCCGGGTGGCGGAGCAGTGTGCGGTAGTGCTTAAAGAATGCGGCATAGTAGTAGCCGTCCACGATGCGCTCGTCCAAAACGAACTTTACATCGATATACTTCTTCTGGGCGACAGAGCCATCTTCCTGCACTTCCAGCGCCCGGCGCTTCAAGCCGAATGCGCCGAATACGGGAATATTACCAAAGTCGTACAGATGGTGGTAAATGGGGCGAATGCCCAGGCTGCCCATAGAGGTGAAGAACAGACTGCCGTGGAAGGGGCTCAGTTCCAGCAGGAACTTGGGCAGCAGACCAAAGTAGTCCAGCAGTTTCAGCAGCCAAACCACAAATTTCAGAAGCACGCCGGGGATCAGATTCAGATAGCCGATCAGGTTGTCCAAACCGGAGTCCAGTTCCTGGCTCTTTTTCACTTCTTCAATGGCGGCGTTCAACTTGTTGTACACATCCGCAGCGGTATCTTTCCGGGTCAGGTGTACTTTAATGGAGGTGTCGGGAGATTCCAGCGTCATCTCTTTTTTGACCACCATGCAGTACTGAATGTCCTCACCCCGGGAGAATACCTGCTGACCGCTGATAAACCGGTTCAGTTGAGGGAATTTGCAAAGACCCCGGACGTATGCGGCAAGCAAAACGTGTGTGTAGCCAAAGTCGGTCAGACCTTCTCTGCGCTTTTGACGGATGTACCGCTCCACGTGGGAGATCTCAAAAGATTCCTCAAACAGGTTAGAGCAGATATTCCGCTCCCATTGGAAATACATTGTGATCTGCGCCATAGGGGAGAGAGTGCGCACTTTCCGACCGTCGGGACGGTCGCCCCAGGTGGGGTGATATTCGCCGTCGGTGTGGATGCGCATAGCAAACACAGCGATCACCAGACCCAGCACCATCAGTACATCCGGCGCAAGATACCGGATCAATTCCCAGTTACGGGTGGCAAGTACCGCCCGCTCCAGATACAGCGTGGCAACGCCGGGGAATGCCAGCAGAGGCACCAATGCCCAACTGCGACGCCATTTGCCGCTGGTGATCCGGGTGTAGATCACGGCGATAAACAGCATGATCAAGGCGTAAAGCCAGGCGATCATGGTGTCGAATCTGCCGAAGTCATAACCTGCAAATACAAAAACAAAATAGATGCAGATCATCCATACAGAGATCGCGGTTTTATAAAAGCGTTCTTTGCCGTTGATAATGCTGACAAGTCCATAGAGCAAGACTGCTACCACTGGCAGAACGATTTGACTCCACACGAAAAGCGTATCGTCGGACCCTTTCAAACCGACATACACAATGCGGGTCACTGCCGAGCAGACCATGCAAAGGACCATCAGCCAGGTCAGCACGCTTTTGCGGCTGACATAAAATGATGTTCTCTTTTCCATACACGACCATTATAACAGAAAAAGCGACACAACACAAGAAAAAGTTAATAAAAAATGAACGCCGGGGCGGATGCCCGCCCGGGCAGTTCGGGCGGGATGCCCCGCCAGCCAATCCGTCACCTACGCGAATCAAGGGGGTTCTTCCGCTATACCGCTCGGTAACGCATAATCTAAAGACGTGTCATTCTGAGCGAAGCGGCATTGCCGCGTAGTCGAAGAATCCGTTCCTCTTGACATTCTTCTGCCTAATTGTATAATGAAACTATCCACAACCAAAAAATGGAGGGAACGCCATGAAAATCGGAAAGATCCTAACAAATCTGTGCCTAGCAGTTGCCTTAGCAATGCTCTGCCTGTTCCTGCTGCCCACCACTGCAAACGCAGCAACAGAAAACGGATTTACATACACCGTATCCAACGGCGAGGCAACGATCACAGACTACAACGGCTCTGCCACCGACTTGACGATCCCGTCTACCCTCGGCGGCTACCCCGTCACCGCCATCGGTGACTATGCGTTTTATGACTGCATTACTTTGCAGAATGTGACCATTCCAAATGGTGTTACCGCCATCGGCGATTATGCGTTCTGTTCCTGCACCAGCCTGCAAAGCGTGACTATGGGTGACAGCGTCACCACTATCGGCATAGGCGCATTTGCGGATTGTGTTGTTCT
>JAZQBF010000172.1:0-1601 GCA_045545615.1 Faecousia sp. | reverse complement strand
CAGGCAAGCAAAAAGCGCACCAATATATCCACCATTGCGATCATCAGTTGCTCTGTGGTTATGCTTACGGCGATTATCATATTGATGGTCGTGATCTTTGGTGGAAAGGGAAATAATAAAAAAATCGAAGTTCCCAATCTGATCGGAGCGGTTTATTCCGAGGAAATGGCATACGATGGGTTCGTTATCAACAAGGTTGACGATGTGTTTGACGAAGAAGTGCCTGCAGGTCAAATCGTCTACCAGGAACCCAAGGCAGGCGATACTGTTGCAAAAGGCACGACGATCTACATCAAAGTCAGCAAAGGCAAAGACGACGGCAACAATACGATGCTGGATGTCATTGGTCAAAAAGCAGACGATGTGGAGAAAGTGCTTAAAAGTATGAGCCTCGATTTAAATGTTAAGATCGAGGAAGAAACCAGTGATACCTATCCGGAAGGACAGATCATTCGCACAGATCCGGTTGCGGGTACGCCGCTGACACCCGGACAGATGGTTGTTTTGTATGTCAGCACCGGAAAAGAAACCAAGAAAATGGAAATGCCCAATGTGGTTGGCGTGACCCAGGAAAAGGCTATCGAGATCCTGGATCTGCAGGAGCAGGATCTTGTTTACGATACGTCTGTTTCGGAATACAGCGATACTGTTCCTAAGGGCAGTGTTGTCCGTACCGAGCCGGAAAGCGGCCAACCCTTGGTTAGCGAGCAGATGGTGAAATTGGTCATCAGCCTTGGTCCTGAACCCCGTGTGCCCGAAGTGGAAGGCAAGAGCGTTGATGATGTGAAATCTTCCATCCAATTGCTTCTTCCGGATGTAACGATCCATTTCACTACAGAGGAAATGCCCCATAGCACCGTAAAAGCGGGATATGTGGTTAAGACCTCCCCGGAGACCGGCGCATCCTTGGCGGATGTGGAATCTGTAAAAATTTATATCAGTTCCGGTCCTGAGAAGAAAAAAGTTCCCAATGTGGTTGGTATGACCTTTGAAGATGCAAAGCGTGAACTTGCGGATGCCGGCTTTACCAATGTCGTTCGCGAGACAAAAGAGAGCACAAAGCCAGCCGGAACAGTCATTGAGCAAAGCCCTGCCAAACAAACAGAGGCTGAAACATCTGCAAAGATCACATTAACTGTTGCAGTTGCTGCAACGGAAAACTCGAAAGTATTGAAGATCAGGAATTTGCCTGCTAATGCAGAAAACAAGTATACTGTGATCGTCACCAATAAGAACAACAGACAAGAAGTGTACTATGTTGTTGTGCAACCGGGACAGACTGATGCGGAACTTGAGGTGTCCGGTTCGGGAATTCAGGTCTATGAGATCTCTGTAAATGGGGAAGTAATTGATACACAGGATGTGAATTTCTCATCATAATGATAAAACAATCAGAAGGAAGAATTATTCGGTCTTTAAGTGGTTTTTACGAAGTGCAAACAAGTGCCGGTGCGATTACCTGCCGGGGGCGTGGCAGTCTGCGCAAAAATGGGCAGACGCCGCTGACCGGTGATCTGGTACAAATATCCATTGAAAACGGCAAGGGAATGGTCGAACAGATCATGCCGCGGAAAAACCGGTTCGTGCGCCCCGCTGTTGCC
>JAZQBF010000171.1:0-2832 GCA_045545615.1 Faecousia sp. | reverse complement strand
ATACAGCCTCTTCTGATGCTCGCTACAAACCGGAATACCTGGATGATGTTACCTTTATCCAAGATATCAAGCGTACCTCCCATGGCGTATGGAAACAGTATGATGTCTTATTAGCCGCGAGAGGTTATGGCTGGGATATGATGAAGGATTGGGCGGATTATATGGCGCAAGCAGACCTGAAAGATATAGAGCATGTCAAAGCAGGCAATATGGGACATGGAGAGCAGGATTACACAAAGTCCTATTTAAAAAATGGCGGTAAATGTGTGCAAACACCGGAATTAGATAGAGAAATGGGCATGCTCTCCATTAATGGTATCAGTACTACATTACGCGTTCCGATTATATTGATCTGGTTTAATCAGACCCGCGTTTTGCGTCTGATTACCCTGATCGATGATGATATGCTTATTTCTTGTTATGCAGAGACAATGGTACGCAGAACATTTGGTAAGGATGATGCGATGAAATTGGGAAGACCCTTGCCTGAAGAAACTGCAGAAAAGAAAGAACCGGTTACCTTGGATGACGGGAAAATTAACATTGATTCGGCAGCGTTTTTTGCCTGGAAAAAGGCAAACCCGGCAGCGCCGCAGTATGAGATGCGTGGCACCATTTTGCTTCACGAAAAAGAGCCGATAATAACCCTTTTTGAGGATGGCGTTAAAACACAGGAATATTGTTTGCAAACAGAGGGAGAAGAAGACTTTACAGAAAAGTATTTTCATATTTCCGTACGCTTGGGCTTCCTTGGAAATCCTGCAATACCGGTAGCACAGATCGACGGTTTTATCGCCGATACAAATGAGGATCGGAAGATGACGGGAAACGACATCGGCTATCGCATAGAAGGTCACTTCCTTGCCTGCGCCGAAACGGAAGGCGTTGTCCGCTATAATATGATACGCGGGCGTGATCTGCCGGCTAAGGGGTTGAAATATCCCGGCTATACAACACCCTCGAATGTAAGATTGATCGGCGTATGTCCTTCTTGCGGCAAGTCATTCTGTTTCCACGGATATGCTTTTTATATGATGCAAAATGATGTGGCGTACTCAGATGACGGAATGGATTGTTGCGTGATCCGGGAATATGATATTGACAAAGAAAACTGGGTGTACGAAACAGACGGCAAAACATTCCGGTATTACAATTCCTTCAACTGCCCACATTGCGCGACGCCTTATATCGACTATAAGACCTATCCGGAAGATAAGGTTTTTGGCGTTTCCGGCTGCGTACATTTGGGCAGAAAAGCCTACACACAAGAGTAAATAGGATCACGCTTATTGGCAAACGCCTAATGTGTAGAATAATGTAACGAAAAAACACCGTGATTTCATCGGAAATCACGGTGTTTTGCAATTTTAAAGGGGAATTTGTTTTGCTCTGTTTTTGGCGTTTATTCTTAAAATCAGCAATCCTAATGCAAGGACGACGGGGAAAACGGTAGCCACCAGCAAACCTGTTTTTAAGTTGCCGCCTGCCATTTCCGCAAGACTTCCTACAACAGTAGGGCCTGCAGAAGCACCTAAATCCCCAGCCAATGCCAAAAATGCAAACATGGCAGTTCCGCCCAGGGGGCATTTTTGCGCGGATATGCTGATAGATCCCGGCCACATAATGCCCACAGCCAAACCGCAAAGAGCGCAGCCGGCAAGACCGAGAATAGGCAAAGGGGAAAGGGATGCCAGCAAATAGCAGCCGACACACATAATGGCGCAAACAAGCATAATTTTGGTCAGATCCAGTTTCTCGCTGAACTTACCGTGGAGCATACGGGCGATGCCCATAAACATAGCGAATAAGCAGGGACCTGCCAGATCACCAACAGTTTTGGATACACCCAGGGCAGATTCCGTAAAGGCGGAAGCCCATTGGGTCATAGTCGCTTCGGATGCACCGGAGCAGACCATAAGCAGTATCATCAACCAAAAGATCGGCGTGTTCAGTAGTTTGCCAACACCCATACTCTTGCCGTCTTCAACCAATCGCTCAATGGGACAATTAATAAAGTTGAATGTATTATACAGCGGCACCAATGCCCAGATGAAGGCAAGGATCTTCCAGTTTTCGATGCCGAATACTGCGAAAAAGAGGGTAGACCCCAAAATGACACCCATAGAGCCCCAGCAGAAGAAGGAATGGAGCAAACTCATCATGCCATCCTTATTTTCAAAAGGACAGGCCTCCACAATGGGACTTAGTAACACTTCCACAAGACCGCTTCCCATGGCATACAGCACCACACAGATCAGAATACCGATAAAGGGAATGGGGAGCAACTCCGGCAAAATCGCCATCAGCATAAGACCTACAGCCGCCAGCACCTGGGATGCGATAACGCAGGTGCGGTAACCGATCTTGTCAGCATATTTGATCGCCACAATGTCGATGAGCAATTGGGTCAAATAGAATACCAGCGGAATGATCGCGATCTTTTCCAGGGTGATTCCGTAAGTATCTCTAAATGTCAAAAACAGCAGTGGTGAAAAGTTGGCAGTGATCGCTTGCACAATGTAGCCGATGTAACAAGCAACCAGCGTCTTTTTGTAGTTCTTTTGTTTTGTCATAATGGTCACCTTTTGCTGTGCAATGTTTCTGCGACCTATTATATCATAACCGTTGGTAAAATCTATATAGAAAATAAAAAACCGTCTCAAATGAGACGGTTTTTTGATATCCCGGAAGTTATAATAATACTTCCTTGTCATCATTGGCGCTGTTGAAGAAACTGTCCGCATCTTCAAATTCCATTTTGATGACCATATTTTCTCCCATATACTGTTTTGCGGGAATCTTTTTCAGATGGAGATGGGCAGTGTTTTTATT
>JAZQBF010000170.1:0-6222 GCA_045545615.1 Faecousia sp. | reverse complement strand
TATCCTTATTGGTGCGCTTCAGTGCATCGTACAGGCCGCAGATAACATTGGGACCGCCGGGAGCCTGACCGCCGGAGGGGACAACACCGACGACCTGCTTCTTATCCTCGGCAGTGTTCTGACCCTTCTGGAAGGTGATCTCATTTTTACCGTAGGTGTTGGGCAACAGAGCCCGGATCTTCTCCTGGTCAGCAACGCTTTCAGTGGGTGCGCCGTCCTTGACGCAGATATCAGCTACGCCGTTGCGGAGCATACCGGGAAGCTTGGGGTTATACTGGTATCTTGCCAGCTGCAGAGGGAACAGTTTCATGGTAAAATACACTCCTTATATGAAAAGTTGGTTTGTATACAATTACAAAGTATATTATATGCCATTTAAATGCAAAGGTAAATTGTAATTTCTCATATATTTTTTGAAAAAACCCGGCCTATATTTGGAAAATAGTTCACCGGCAAAATGGAAAAATCATATTGAAATGCTGAAATGTTGGTGATATAATGGTAGATGTAAGAAATCGGGATTTCCCGTGAAGAAAGGAAATGTACATTATGGCTCTTGTAACTACAACCGAAATGTTTAAGAAGGCCTACGACGGCGGTTACGCCATCGGCGCTTTCAACGTCAACAACATGGAGATCGTTCAGGGCATCACTGAGGCTTGCCGTGAGGAGAAGTCTCCCGTGATCCTGCAGGTTTCCAAGGGCGCCCGTGCCTATGCAAACCACACCTACCTGGTGAAGCTGGTGGAGGCTGCTGTTCTGGAATGCCCCGAGATCCCTGTTGCGCTGCACCTGGATCACGGCGACAGCTTTGAGACCTGCAAGTCCTGCATCGACGGCGGTTTCACTTCCGTTATGATCGATGCTTCCTCCATGTCCTTTGAGGACAACATTGCCGTCACCAAGAAGGTCGTTGAGTACGCACACGACCACGGTGTTGTTGTGGAAGCCGAACTGGGCTCCCTGGCAGGCATCGAAGACGAGGTCAATGTCTCTGCTGAGGCTGCCTCCTACACCCGTCCCGAAGAAGTGGAAGAGTTCGTGACCCGTACCGGTTGTGACTCTTTGGCAATCGCCATCGGCACCTCCCACGGCGCTTACAAGTTCACTCCCGAGCAGTGCACCCGCAACGAGCAGGGCATCCTGGTTCCCCCTCCCCTGCGTTTCGACGTGCTGGAAGAAGTCACCAAGCGTCTGCCCGGCTTCCCCATCGTGCTCCACGGTTCTTCCTCCGTTCCCCAGGACTATGTGGCTATGGTCAACGCCAACGGCGGCAAGATGCCCAACGCCATCGGTGTTCCCGAGGAGCAGTTGCGTAAGGCTGCAGCCCTCTCTGTCTGCAAGATCAACATCGACTCCGACCTGCGTCTGGCAATGACCGGCACCATCCGTAAGTTCTTCAACGATGAGCCGAGCAAGTTTGACCCCCGTGAGTACCTGAAGCCCGCTCGCGCAAACATCAAGGAAGTTGTCCGTCACAAACTGATCAACGTCCTGGGCTGCGCAGGCAAAGCCTAACACCATATAAAATTAGAAAGCACCGTCGAAAGGCGGTGCTTTCATTTTATATTCAGCGGATCTTTTTCTCCAGCCGTGCGTTATTGAAGCCGCCATATACACAAAGTATAATGCCGGCTTCAAACCTTCGTCTGAAGAAAAATCTCTCGCTGTTGATAGATTGAAGCAAGAAAGATACCGAGCATTATAGCGGAAGAAATTCATTGATTCCTGTCCGTAACGAATTGCTTCCCGGCGCTTGCCGGGCGCTCATGTTGGGTGCCGAAGTAAAAGGAGATCACCATTGATACGATGACCATCACATTGTCCGGGGTAATGTCACCCCGGAGCGCCAAAGTCCCAAACACCAGCACCACCGCTATGGTCACAATGGTCTTGACCTTAATGAGATTGGCTAAGTTTTTCAAAAAATCCATATATGTTCCCCCATTTTCCGGTTGTGCGTTATCGCGAAACTGACAACTGACAACTATCAACTAACAACTATTTTCATCCTACTTTTTGTTTCAGTTCTTTGATGTCGTGGCAGCACTCGGCTACCTGACCTTCTAATTTATATGTGCGCTCAATGAGATTGTTGTGCTTGCCCACCTTATCTTCCAACTGGGAAAGGCGGTACTGGGTCAGTTTCTGGGCAGCCACCACGCCCAAAAGCGAACCCACCAGCGTCCCGGCAAAACCCAAAAGCGCCACAACGATTGCGTCTGTCATATTTAACCTCTTTCGTAAATCATTGGACCCGTCAAAGCCTCCCTTGTGTAAAGGGAGGTGGCTTTTGCGGAGCAAAAGGCGGAGGGATTGTACCAAGAAATGAAAGCGCTCGCAATTGCTTCTTGCAAAGAGGTAACACAATCCCCCAGTCACCTGCGGTGACAGCCCCCTTTGCACAAGGGGGCCATCGGTGCATCTAACAAACATTTAATATTCTCTTCCAGGTGGTTTTCCCGGCGGTAAGTTCCCCGTCGGGGATGCAGCCGTTGTCCTTTTGGAACGCCACCACCGCCGCGGTAAACTTCGGTCCTGCGATACCGTCGGCTTTGCCCACCTGGGTATAACCCAAGTCATACAGCCGCTTTTGCAGTACCGCCACCACGCCGTGGCGGTTGTTTTTTTCCGCGGACACCGTGGGGGTCTTGCCCAAAGTTTCTGCCCCGGGGATGCCGTCGATCTTCGCGCCGATGGCTTTCTGCACCCCCTTGACGAATTTCACAAAGTCACTTTCGCCCCCAAAGGTGGCGATGTACTTTTGTTCGTGACCCTGCCAGAAAGACTTGCTTTCCCGGGTATCGATGTGGACAAAGGTATCGTAAAGACCGATGCCCAAAATGCCGATGCTTTCCGCATACTTGGCGATCTCCTTGCACTTGACCCCGTCTATGTGAAAGTCCGCCGCCCTGCCAAAGGTGTGGTAGGATCTGGGGGCGGCATTTGCCACCTTGGCGTTGTAGGTGGCGCACCGGTAGGCGGTGAGTATCACCGGTTTTCCGAAATGATCCCGGATCTGCTGCAAGTACGCCACCAACTTTTCATCGATGGGCGTAGTGGAACAGCAGCCGACGCCGTGGCAGTCAAATTCCCGCGCCCGGAAATTTTTTGCCAAAAACCGGGCATCTCCCTTTTTGTATGTTTTGATCATTTGACCTCTCCCCCTTCGTTCAAGTGACCCTTCGTCGGCCGGGATGCCCCGCCAGCCAATTTCGTTACCAACACGAATCAATGTTTCTCTTCCGCTATAATGCTCGGTAACCCACCGCAAAAAGCCTCCCTTGTGTAAAGGGAGGTGGGCGAAATCTTGATTTCGCTCGGAGGGATTGTGCAGTAAAATCTACAACACCCTCAAAGCATTTCCGGCGAATCCGTAATACAATCCCCCACCGCTTCGCGGAGCCCCCTTTACACAAGGGGGCCTCTGGATCGTACGTCTAACCAACTGCCCGACAAACCGGAATTTGCTTGACACAGGAAAGATACCGGACGCTATTACGGAAGAAAAGACTATAGCCGTTGTCCGTGCGAATCTGCCCGGGCGGTCATCCGCCCCGAAAAGTGCGAATTTACAATGTCTTCATCCAACTGGCGATGATGCCGGAGATGTAGTCATAGCCGGCGGGGAGCAGGCTTTTGGCGGTGGCGTAGAGGCTGTTTTGCCGCATATTTTCCTGCCAGGACACGCCCTGAATAAACTGGTCGCTGCGGGAGGGGTTTAAGTGGCAGCCGTCCCACAGATCCAGCACCGGCACGCCCCATTTTTTACAGATCGCCTTCGCCGTTTCCAGATAGGCGCGGCAGTTGTGCACATCCGCGCTGTAGCCTGCGTCGGACAACACCATTTTATAGGGCAGGATAAAACCGATCTTCTTGCCCCGCCAGTACGCCAGCGCCCGGCACAAAACGCTTTCCAGCGCGCCGCAAAATGTCTCGGTGTCGTAATTTCCGGAAAAATCCCCCTGGGAAAAACTGCCGAACCGCGCCACTTCTCCTGCCAGGATGCTGCCCATCAGATTGGCGTCTTCCACGCCGCCCTCCAAAATAATGTAGTCCGCCTCCGGATACTGGCTGACCATATCCTCCAACTGGGCGCTGACAGAAACACGCTCTGTGCCCGCAGGCAGGTAAGAAAGTTTTTCCGTAATGGATGCCCCGGACACGGCAAAATTGTGGTAGGTCATACCGTTTTCCCCGGCGATGCGCCCGGCGAATCCACTCTGGGTGTCGGAATAATTGTTGCCGGCGGTGGCGGTGCAGCCGGCGTAGATCGCCGTCTTGCCGCAAAGGGGATTGGTCACTTGCTTCATGATGACATCGGGAATCGACACTTGCAGCACCGGCTCTTGGGCTTTGGGATCGTATTCTAAATAGGTGTCCGGGAAACTCTGACCCTCCACAAACATAATGGTATCCCCTGCCCCAAAGAAGTCCACCCGGGCATATTTTGCGCCCATAGGCGCCTGGGTAGTGTAGTTTTGGGTATCCGTGTGCCACTGACCTGCAGGGCGGGAAATGGGGGTCTTGTTTTCATCGTAAAACCAGCAGGAAGTGTTCCAGGGTCCGCTGGTGGCAGTGATCACAAAACCTGCGCCGTCCCGGTTGGTGGTGTAGTAGCGCCCCTCTTTCACCGGCATGTAGTCACTGATGTGATAACTGGACACCTCATACAAAGCGTGGGTGGTCATATCCGGGGTGTTTGTGCCGAAAAAGTGGTTTTTTATCACATTGGGGCTGTTTTTGTCAAAAAGATTTACCTGCGCCGCGCCGCCGGGCAGGTCGGCAATTTTCCGGATCTTCTCCTCCAGTTCCAAAAACTGCTTGCGCACCGCCTCGCCGGCATCCGGGTAGGAAACGCCGTTGTAACCGCTGCACATATCCGCCAGCATATCCTGGGCGAGCATATCCCGCAGGGCGTAGGACGCGCCGTTTACCGTAAGGACATTCATTTCGTTCATAGAGTTCCTCCTTTAATTTCTGTAACTGTGCCGACGCGCTCTGTAGCCGTTACCAGGGTCTTGTATTCCCCCACCCCGTCGGAAAAGGTGAGGATCTGCCCGGGTAAAATATCCGCCTCCGCGCTGACCCGGAGCCGGCAGGGGGTGTAAGAAAGATTTTTTAAGTCGTCATAAACGGTGGCTGCCAGCCGGGTCATCTGCGCCACAGGCAGTTCCTTTAAAAGCCGGATGCCCGTAATGGTGAGCACATCTCCCCCCTCCGGATAGGGCTTGCACATAGCGGCGTAACTGTAGCCGATGCGCACTCCGTCCGGTGGGGAAACCGGCGTCTCCTGCCGGTGCAGACCGCCTTGAAGGCAGCCATACACCGGTGGATGCTCCGGCAAAACCAGCGTCAAAACGCCGCTGTCGTAAGTCACCGTCGCCCCGGTGGCGGTGAGGACGCAGTCTGTAAGATCCAGTTTTTGCGCCTCCACAAACAGCGCGCCGCCCATAAATTCCAGCCGCGCCTTCCCCGGCAAAGAGCGAACACCCACCCGGGAAGGGGTGGCGGTATACCACCCAAACTCCACCCCGGCGTTGCCCGATGCCCGGCAAAATCTGCCGGCGATGGCGGCGATCCACCCCATCACCTGCGCGGCGGTGACATAGTAATAAATGCCCTTTTCCACATAAAGATCGCTCCAGGGAAAGGATGTGGTGGTCAAAGTCAAGCCGCAGTAACTGCAGATCTTGCCTGCCAGCGCACCCAGGCGGTAAGGCCAGCCGGTGAGGCTGTTGATATAACCTGCCACATCCACATCCAGTTTTCCCAGGGCATCCCGGGCGGTGATGTGGCATCTGCGCCGCGCCGACCACACCGCTGTGTCCAAATAAAACACACCCTCTTTCCGCCGTGTGCCGTCGGGCAAAAGGGTGTATAGTTCTATTTTTTGTCCCGGGTAAAAATGGGTCACTGCCGGGCTGGCAAAAAGTGTCGCCTGGAGCACCGCCGGGCTGACGCACCCGGGGGCAAGGCGGCTTTCGTTGTTCACCGCCCGGCTGAGGGTAATTTGGGCGATGGCAGGCTCTACAGCGCCGGAGGATATCTCCCCCACCCCGGCGATCACCAAAATATGTCTGACCATCTTATTCCTCCTTTACCCCAAAGCGGCAGTTCCAGCAGCCGCCTGCTTCCAGGCTGGCAGACCAATCCTCCCGGTAGCACCGGATGGGTGTGCCGCCTTCCGGATGGAGGAACAAAGTCGGATCGTAGCCATGT
>JAZQBF010000169.1:0-1937 GCA_045545615.1 Faecousia sp. | reverse complement strand
TAACGCATGGAGTTCTGGCTCATTTCCAGACCGGACACGCTGACACCGCCGGCGTTGACAGCCTTGGAAGGAGCGACGATGACGCCGTTGGCCTTCAGGTAAGCCATAGCCTCGTTGGTGGTGGGCATGTTGGACACTTCCACATAGTACTTGATGCCGTTGGCGACGATCTTCTCAGCCTCGGCCATGCCAATTTCGTTCTGGGTGGCGCAGGGCATGATGATGTCGACCTTGGTGCCCCAGGGCTTTTCCTTGGGGAAGAAGGGAACGCCGAACTTGTCAGCGTAATCCTGCACCTTGTCACGGCCGGAGGAACGCATCTGCAGCATGAAGTCGATCTTCTCGTCAGTGCTGATGCCGTCGGCGTCATAGATGTAGCCGTCGGGGCCGGAGATGGTGACCACCTTGCCGCCCAGCTCGGTGACCTTCTTGACAGTGCCCCAAGCCACGTTACCGAAGCCGGAAACAGCGAAGGTCTTGCCCTTGATGGTGTCGCCGAAGGACTTGAGCATCTCGTCGGTGTAGTAAACAGCACCGAAACCGGTGGCCTCGGGACGGATCAGGGAGCCGCCGAAGGAAATACCCTTGCCGGTGACCCAGCCTTCGTAACGGCCGGTGAGCCGCTTGTACTGGCCGAACATATAGCCGATCTCGCGAGCGCCAACGCCCAAGTCGCCGGCGGGAACGTCGATATCAGCGCCCACATACTTGTACAATTCGGTCATGAAGCTCTGGCAGAAACGCATGACCTCGGCATCGGACTTGCCTCTGGGGTCAAAGTCGGAACCGCCCTTACCGCCGCCCATGGGCAGGGAAGTGAGGCTGTTCTTGAAGGTCTGCTCGAAGCCCAGGAACTTCATGATGCTGAGGTTCACACTGGGGTGGAAACGCAGGCCGCCCTTGTAAGGACCGATGGCGCCGTTGAACTGGACGCGGTAACCGGTGTTGACCTGTGCCTGACCCTTGTCGTCGATCCAAGCCACGCGGAACTGGAAGGAACGGTCAGGAGTGACCAGACGCTCCAGCAGGGCTGCCTTGCGGTAACGGTCTTCGTTACGCTCGATGACAACACGCAGGGACTCCAGAACTTCTTCAACGGTCTGAATGAACTCAGGCTCGTTGGCGTACTTTGCCTTTACCCCGGCCAGGGTTTCGTCTACATAACTCATAAACAAATGTCCTCCTGTGAAGGTATTTCTGCGACATATTGTAGCAAAACCCTCCAAAAAATACAAGTATTTTTTGCAATAAAATTACTGCAACTTGCACTATTTTTTGAAAAAACAGCATTTTGAATATTTTGGGCTATATTTACGCAAGTATTCTTGTGCAAAATTTCACCTGCGCCGGGGAAGCACCTGATTTTCCAGCACGGAAATCAGGGTATTCAACTCATTTTCTGTGGTTTCCCGGCAGATAGAAACCCGGAAAGAGCCGTCCATCACCTTATCGGTACAGCCCATAGCCACCAGCACATGACTGCGGTGACCCTTGGCGCAGGCAGAGCCGGCAGACACACAGATGCCGTGATCCTGCAAGATGTTAATGGTGTTCTGGGTGGGCAGCCCGGGGACGGAGAGGGAGAGAATGTGAGGCGCTTCGTGACAGCCGTTGATCTGCAATCCATCAAGTTGACATAACTTTTCGACCAACCAATCCAGCAGTTCCTTTTCCCTGGCAATATCCGCCGCAACAGTAGCCTTTCCAACCTCGCAGGCTGCGCCAAAGCCAAAGATGGCAGGGGTGCCTTCCGTGCCGCTGCGCATGCCACTTTCCTGACCGCCGCCTTGCAGCAGGGCAGGGAAGGATTTGAGCCGGGGACTGACGTACAGCGCTCCCGCACCCTTAGGGCCATGGATCTTATGGGCGGATACAGAAATTAAGTCCGCGCCCAAAGTCTTGGCGGCAAAGGGGACTTTCAGGAAGCCCTGCACCGC
>JAZQBF010000168.1:0-2016 GCA_045545615.1 Faecousia sp. | reverse complement strand
AATTTCCTCCCTCTTGTAGGGCGACCATTGGTCGCCTGTTATACCTTCCCCCGGGGGGAAGGTGGCAAAAATCGAAGATTTTTGACGGAAGAGGAACGGCGAAATCTCAACATTATATTAAGACTAAAACAAATAGCAAATATTTAGATTACCGCCCGCATTCCTCACCCGTCTGCCCTATGGGCAGACACCCTCCCCCCGGGGGAGGGTATGGCATGCACCTACATATACCGTTTGCGGATATTGGCTCTTTCTTCCTCTGTTTCGCTGGGAAGACCAAACCGCCAGCCCAATGCCACTTCCGGGGCGATAAGACCGGCGGCGACCATATCCATATAGTCCGCCCAGGTCTTCTCCTCGTCAAAGAGGACGCCGTTGCCCCAGTCTACAGACACCATCCCAATCCCATCGGGGGCGAAGCCGTAAATATCTGCCAAGGTGTGGCACAGCGCCACCGTAGCAAACACCGCCTGCTCCCACATTTTCTGGAAGTCCATCACCGCCAGATTCTGCTCGGTGTGGCTGGCGGAGATCTCTGTGGCGGTGCGCTGGCTGAAATCCGCATCGGAGAGCGTGCCACGCTTCAAGCCGATAATGGTCTCAACATCCCGCAAATACGCCTGCTTGCGGCGGATGTAACTCTCTTGCCGCAAATTTGGCGAAAAAATTTGGATGCCCACCCGGTCCGGGTCATCATCCAAGCCCACAAATACATTGTCCTTTAACTGCCCTTCATCCAGCAGATCTTTGGACACCAGGATCCGGCTCTGTCCCCGGGAAAATTCACCGGCAAACTGCGTTTCGTTCTCCTGGATGGCGCGGATCATCTCCACCGCCGGAGCGAACACCGAAACGCCCTCGTTAGAGCCGTCCACGCAGTTGAGCATTGGGGTCTTCACCTGCACCAGGCCCACCGAACCGATGGGTTTTTGGTAGGTGTACCGGGGAGAGAGGTTTGCATAAAAGGGGTGGCTCTCCAGGGACACCCCCTGCCCCAAAAGGTCTTTGCTAAGGGAGCGGAAAAGTTGGTTTTCTATGGTCAAATACCCTTTTTCGTCCACTTTTCGCCGCTCTAAAAGTGTGTAATAGAACTTTCCCCGGATGCTCTGCTCCACCGTTCCCACATCGGTGGGCACACCCCGGTGATCCCGGGCAAAAATCAGCACCCGGTCTCTGGGGATCAGAGTGAACTGAAATTTTTTGCCACTGAGCCAGGGCTTTATGTAACATTCGCCGCCGGTTAGCGCCAACTGCACCGCCTCCCGGCTCACCGGCTCCAGGGCGCTGAGCACCCCTTTTTCAAAGGGCGCATCCGCCGCCGGAACATACTCGGCAAAAATGCCCCGGCACAGTTTATTCACCACCGTGTAGGCGATGCGCTGGCTCTCATCCCCCACGCCGTAGTAAAGGGAAAACCAGTTTTGGATGCCCTGCAACATCGCCGGGCTGGTTTTGTCATTCGCCCCAAAGGCGTGCTGACAGTTTCGTAAGTCCATATTTTCCTCCCATTTTCATATTCTTACCGGGCGGGATGCCCCGCCAGGCGATTCGTCATCAACGCGAATCAATGGGTTACTTCCGTTATACCGCTCGGTAACCCACCGCACCAAAGCCTTCTCCTTGAGGCCGCGTTGCTCTGCGCTGCCGGTGGCAGATGCAGCAGAGCAAAAGTGTGTGCCGCGGTCTGTGTGCAACGCCGCCGCCCCGACGGCAAGGCGCACACAGGGCACCGCAAACGGAGAAGGTGTCTGCCCAACGGGCAGAAGGATGAGGTGTGACCAGAAAAATATTAAAACCGTATAGAAAAACCGGAACATAAGGTGAATACCATCGTTCCGGTTTATTTTTGTGTTGTATAAATGTCAAAAATCTCGTCGTAAGTTACTTTGAGGATCTTCTTGATCAATATGATCTCATCGGGGTAGAGATGCCGCTGCCCAACTTCGATTTTCGCGACGGCGCTCCGGGTAATGTCACAACCGAGAATTTGTAATTTGGCAGACAGAGTTTCCTGGG
>JAZQBF010000167.1:0-3966 GCA_045545615.1 Faecousia sp. | reverse complement strand
GAACTGGTATAATTCGGAAAAGGAGGATACATATTATGGCTTTGAAAGGTCTTGACATCTTTAAGATGTCCCCCAAGAAAAACTGTAAAGAGTGTGGCAGCCCCACCTGTATGGCTTTCTGTATGAAGGTCGCCCAGGGCGCTGTTGAGATCGACAAGTGCCCCTACTTCTCCGAAGAGGCTAAGGCATCCCTCAACGAGGCTACCGCGCCTGCTATGAAGACCATCTCCGTTGGCGAGCACAAGTTAGGCGGCGAGACCGTTCTGTTCCGTCACGAGAAGACTCTGGTCAACAAGAACCTGTACGCTGTCTCCGTATGCACCTGCATGGATGAGGCTACCGTGGACGCAAAGTTGGCTGCCGCTCAGGTGGTAGACTACGAGCGTATCGGCGAGAGAATGTATGTGGAGTTCATCCAGGTTGCCAACAACCAGGCTGACCCCGCTGTCTATGCTGCTCTGGTTAAGAAGGCAGCCGCTCTGGGCCGTCCCCTGGTCCTGGAGTGCTGGGATGTGGAGTGCGCCAAGGCTGCTCTGGAAGTTGCCGGCAAGGACGTCATTCTCGACGGCGCTACTCCCGCTAACTGGGAGGCTATGAACGAACTGGCTACCGCCAAGGGCGTTGTGCTGGGCGTTTGGGCAGAGAACATCTCCGATCTGTATGACACTGTTAAGAATCTGGAAAACAAGGGCAACAAGAACCTGGTTCTGGATGTTACCGGCAAGAATGCCAAGGAAACTCTGGCAAATGCCGTTCTGGTCCGCCGCACCGCTATTAAGGACGGCGACCGCACCATGGGTTACCCCTCCATCGTGAACCTGGCTAAGATCGCCAAGGGCAACGAGCGCCTGCAGACTGCTTACGCTTCCATGTTCACCGAGAAGTACGCTTCTATCATCGTTATGAGCGGTATGTCCTATGCCCAGGCTCTGCCTCTGTACGGCCTGCGTCAGAACATCTACACCGATCCTCAGAAGCCCATGAAGGTGGAGGCTAAGATCTACCCGCTCAACGGCGCTGACGAGAACAGCCCCTGCGCTCTGACCGTTGACTTTGCTCTGACTTACTTCCTGGTTTCCGGCGAATTGGAGCGCTCCAACCAACCTGTGAACCTGATCATCACCGACGCTTCCGGTATGTCTGTTCTGACTGCCTGGGCTGCCGGCAAACTGTCCTCCTCCACCATTAAGAAGACCTTCGAGGAACTGGACATCGAGAACAAGATCAAGAACCGCACCCTGATCATCCCCGGCAAGGTTGCCGTTATGAAGGGTGAGATCCAGGAGAAACTGCCTAACTGGAATGTAGTTGTCGGTCCTCTGGAGGCTGTTCAGTTGCCCAAGTACATGAAGGACAAGGAGTACGAGGCTGCTGCCAAGGCCGCTGCTGCTGAAAATGCTGCAAAGGCTGCTACCACCGTTGAAGTGAAGGAACTCAGTTTCGACGAACTGCTGGCTACCAAGGTGCCCGCGATCGAAAAAGTGGATATGGGCGTTTCCTACAAGGGTTACAACCCCGAGGCTTCCACCTTCGTTACCATCGGCGAGCGTATCCACTGTATCGCGCCTTCCATCCGCAAGGCTATGGACGAGCGGGATCCCAAGCCCATCCTGGAGCGCGCTGCCCAGCAGATCGCTGCCGGCGCTACCTACCTGGATGTCAACATCGGACCTGCTGAGAAGGACGGTCCCGAGCGTATGATGTGGGCTGTCAAGTTGCTGCAGGAGAACTTCAACAATGTTCCTCTGGCACTGGATACCGCCAACATGAAGGCTATCGAAGCCGGTATCAAGGTCTATAACCGGGAAAACGGCAAGCCCATCGTCAACTCCGCTGACGCCGGCTCCCGTATCGGCTACATCGACCTGGCTGCTGCCAACGATGCCATCTGTATCGCTCTGTGCTCCGCTGACGGTATCGCCAAGGACAACGAAGAGCGTATGATGCACTGCGACAATATGCTGGAGCGCGGTATGAGCCTGGGTATGGACGCAACCGACCTGTGGTTCGACCCCCTGTTCCTGGTCGTTAAGGGTATGCAGGACAAGCAGATGGAGGTTCTGGAGGCTATCCGTATGTTCTCCGAAAAGGGCCTGAAGTCCACCGGCGGTTTGTCCAACAATAGTAACGGCGCACCCAAGGAAGTCCGTCCCATCATGGACGCAACGCTGGTTGCTATGTGTATGATGCAGGGTTTGACCTCCGCTATCGTCAACCCCAACGATCGCCGCTTGATGGAGACCATCAAGTCCTGCGACATCTTCAAGAACAACGTTCTGTACTCCGACTCCTATCTGGATGTCTAAGTGGGCAGTGCCCACGGACAATTCGTTACCAACCTGCGAGGTTGACGAACGCATCTTGATTGCGCTCGGTAACGAAGTTCGGTAAAAACGGAAACAGAAAATTCCCCGCGATTTATGGCAGGGAGGGTAACTCCCTCCCTGCCATTATGCATTTTCGACCCACTTTGCATTTGTGGAGAGGAAGTGCAATACCCTCTCCCGAGGAGAGGGTGCCCCGTAGGGGCGGGAGTGGAATACGGGCGGAAAACTACCGGATTGCACTGCGTACAATTCTTATAATGATGTCGCCGTCCCACCCCCGACTCGCCGTTGGCGAGCCACCCCCTCCCCGGGAGGGGGTATAGAAGGTGAGATAGAAGAATAGTTGCCCCGGGAGGGGTATAGAAGGTATGTATACCTGTAACGAGGCAGTAAAATGGAAAGAAACAGCAAACTGACAACCTTTGCAAGGAACTTACGAAAAAATCAAACAAAAGAAGAAGCACTTTTGTGGTACAAATTCTTGTGCAAGTGTCAGCCACGGTTTCACCGACAATATGTGATTGGAAACTATATTGTGGATTTTTACTGTCATAAGGCAAAACTTGTGATAGAACTGGACGGGTCGCAGCATTTTGAAGCAGAAGGCGCGGCGGCGGACAGGGAAAGGGATGCATACCTGGCATCCTGCGGATTGACGGTTTTGCGAATCCCCAACAACGAGATCAGCCGGAATTTTAACGGTGTTTGTGAGGAAATTTGGAGGAGACTAAGATGAAAAAGACGATTTGTATTGTTTGTGTAATTCTCACGATGCTTGGACTTTTGTCTGCCTGCAATTTTAACACCAATATGACGGATAATACCGGAAAAACAAAAATGGATGCCTGGAAGCAAGTCGAAGAAATGCTGTGGGCATTGGCAGAAGCGGATAGAGACAAGGTGTTGGCGCTGATGCATCCCGATGCACAAAACCGGTCGACGCAAGCAATCGATCAGTTGATCGACTATATGGATGGTCGGAAAGTAACCGATTTGGAACAGAAAAATCTGCACAAAACCAAATCCTCCGGAACATACGGAACGAAACAGCAGGAATCGGCAACGTTGATTGTGACAATGGAAGATAAGGAACAGTTTTATCTGTCAGTTGTCTATTTGACAGATGAAAAACAGAAAGGATTTACTTCTTTTCAACTTATACTAGGTATGGTTTAACTTCGTATATTCAGCCAGTTGGCTTTATATAAATTAATGAATATTTTTTGGGAGGAAATTATTATGAGTGTATTGACAGATCTGATCTATGCAGGCAGCAATGCGGTTGCCGGCTTGACCGAAGGCGCTGTGAACGGCGCGATTGAAAAGTATGGCGCGGACAAGGCCATTGCGTTCCCCGACACTGCCTATTATTTCCCCACCATTTATGCCGCTACCGGCGTGAAGGTCAAGACCTTGGGCGATCTGACCGCTTGCGTCGGTGTGCTGAAGAGCCTCATTACAAACCAGGAAGACCTGGGTCAGGCGCTGAATGCCGGCTTGGCTACCGCCGTTGGCGCGGAAATCATTGAGGGTCTTAAGTATGTAGAGGGCGGCAACCCCTATGAAAACGAGTCTGGCATCGGCTTTGTGCCCGACCCCATTATCCGCTCTTTGGGTGTGCCGCTGGTTACCGGCGATA
>JAZQBF010000166.1:0-9569 GCA_045545615.1 Faecousia sp. | reverse complement strand
GCTTGGCCTCCGACTTAAAGCGCCCGGGATTTTTCTTTGCTGTTGCGTGGGGTGTTTTTGTCCAAATGATGAAGTTGTATCTTCCGGGAAAAGCCTTGGCTTTCAAGTGCTTACAGCATCTTGCAAGGTTGACAGAATACTGGTTTTGGGGTATACTGATATTACTATGGGAATTGTATGCCCGTTAGGCGATTACAAGGTAAAGATATTGCCGGTGCGGGATAAGTGAAGCATAAATCGTTGGTTTGTAGGAGGCACAATATGAATATCCTGCATTATTTTCTTGGATTTCCCCCTTATCGATCCGGTGGGTTGACGAAGTATGCTTTCGATGTGATGTCTGCTCAAGTGGATATGGGGTATCGTGTATCTGCGTTGTGGCCAGGCGAGATCAAACTGTTTGGTAACACAGTGAGGATCTGCCGCCGCAAAGAGATTTCCGGTATCCACAGTTATGAACTGATCAATCCGCTGCCGGTGGCATTGGACGAAGGTGTGGCAGACCCGGCGGCATATATGGTACCTTGCAAAAATGAAGCATACGAGGAATTTCTAAAGAAATTGCAGCCGGATGCTATTCATATCCATACTTTGATGGGGTTGCATCGGGAGTTTCTGGCCGCAGCAAAAAAACTGGGCATTCCTACGGTTTTCACCTCCCACGATTATTATGGCATCTGCCCGAAAGTGACATTATACCGTTTTGGCGTTGTTTGCCAGGGCGCGGGAGATTGCAACAATTGTGTAAGTTGCAATTTGCGGGGGCTTTCTATGAAAAAGATCCTTGTTGTGCAATCTCCTTTGTACCGGGCGCTGAAAAACAGCCCGATGGTGCGCTATCTCCGCAAGCGGCACAGAGGCAATTTTTTTGCAGAGGAAACAGCGCCGGAGATGCCGGCAGATATGGATGTGGAAACAAAGGCTGCCCAATTCCAAAAACTGCGGCAGTACTATGTGGATATGCTTAGCACTGTGGATAAGATCCATTTTAACTCAACCCTTACAGAACGCATTTATCGTCAGTATATTACGCCGAAGAATAGTCGTGTTATTTCCATCACCCACCGGGATATCCGGGATTGCAGAGATCTGCCCCATCGGGAGAGTGACACCCTGCGGATCACTTGCCTGGCACCGGCAAAACCCTTTAAGGGTTACCCAATCTTGAAAAAAGCCTTGGATGATCTTTGGGTATCAGGGAAACAGGATTTTGTATTGCAAATGTTTGGTCCTGTTCCGGAACCTGCGCCCTATTTGAAAACCCAGGAAAGCGGTTTCCAATATAGCGAACTGCCCCAAATCATGGCGGATACGGACGTGCTGGTAGCACCCAGCGTATGGTATGAGACCTTTGGCTTTACAGTTTTGGAGGCACTGAGTTTTGGCGTGCCGGTGATCATTACAGATCATGTAGGCGCTAAGGATATCGTAGGCGACGGCGGCATTATTGTTCCTGCCGGCTCTGCGGAAGCATTGCAGGAAGCCATCGCTGGATTGACTCCGGAAAAACTGGAGACTATGCGTCAGGCCGTTCGTGAACATGTACAGATCAAGACTTGGATGGAATTTATGAAGGAAAACAATGCCTTGTATGAGGACGAGACAATATGAACGTAGTCGAAAAATGTTTGAAATTAGCCGGAAAAAATGACTTCCATATGGATGGGCGGATCGGCGTTGGCTATATTTTGCGCATCTGCTGGAAATACGGCTGGATGATGGTACGGGGAAAACTTCTTTCCCTTGGGTATAAAAAGATTGCCGGCAGCGTGTTTGTTGGCAGGGGCGTACAATTATGGGAAAAGCGGTATTTGACCTTGGGCGCAAAGACCAAACTGCACGACAAAGTTAAGATCGATGCATTGTCTACAGATGGTGTGATTATCGGCGAAAACTGTGTTTTGGGCAGAAACACTTGTATTGAGTGTACCGGTAGTCTGCAGCATTTAGGCAAAGGCGTGACTATTGGCAACGGTACAACTTTTGGAAGTGATTGCTTTTTTGGTGCTGCAGGAGGCATTTCCATTGGCAATGATGTGATGGCAGGTCAATTTGTCCGTTTCCATTCAGAAAACCATAATTTTAAAGACCACGACAAACTAATCAAAGATCAGGGCGTTACCCACAAAGGTATCGAGATCGGTAACAACTGTTGGATCGGTGCCGGTGCGGTGTTTTTAGATGGCGCAAAGATCGGTAACGGTTGCGTGGTGGCAGCAAACGCTGTTGTAACAAAGCAATTCCCGGACAATACCGTTATTGGCGGCGTGCCAGCCAAGGTCATCAGTAACAGATAGAAACGGAGAGATACAATGAACAGCATTGTCTTTGTAGTCCTGCATTATGAAACTTTAGATGACACCAAAAAGTGTATAGATTCCCTTGTCAAATATTTGCAGGATCCCCGGGTACAGGTGGTTGTGGTGGACAATGGCTCACCCAACGGAAAACTTTGTACCTTTGCACCGGATTATGCCGAATATGCCCGAATTCACTTTGTGTATTCCCAGGAAAATCTCGGGTTTGCCCGAGGCAACAATCTGGGATTCCGCTACGCAAAGTACGAACTGAACGCAGATCTTGTTATTCTTGCAAACAATGACCTTGTTTTTGAACAAGAAGATTTTGTGGACATTTTGGTGCAGCAATGCCAGGTGACCGGGTTTGATGTAGCAGGACCGAAGATCCTCTCTTTGGTAGACGGTAAAAACCAAAATCCGGTGTCGGTGATGTATTACAGCGTTAAAGATGTGAACAAGCGGATCTTTAAAAATACCGTATGTTCTTTCCTGTGTAACTTTGACCTGGATAAGGCAGCGCAAAAACTGCTGGCGAAAGAAGTGGAGCAGGTCGAGATCCGGCCTGGAGATGATTTCCAGTTACACGGCGCCTGTATGTTCTTTGCCAACCGTTTTGTAGAGCGCTACGACGGTTTGTATGAAAAAACGTTTATGTACGGCGAAGAAAGTATTTTGAAATATATGGTGGTCAGAGACGGAATGAAGATGGAATATTTGGATGATGTTACGGTGTACCATAAAGAAGGGTCTTCCACCGGCACCATTTACGGAAAAGGCAAATCAAAACGAAAGTTTTTCTATAAGTGGAATATCCACGGATGCAAGCAGTTAAGAAAATTGATGCTGGAGCAGCGGTAAAACGCCCGCTTCTGTGTGGATAGGATCACTTTTCAAAAACCAACAGAAGGAGGTTGTGTATGAACAGAAAATTGGACGGACGTTCTTTTAATTTCAAAGAGAAAGATTATTCCCGGCCCGTTCTTTACACATTGCTTGTGCTGATTATGATCAACTATATGTTTGTAACGGTCCTTATGGATGACTCTTTTCTAATGAAGCCGTTGCGGGATGTTCTGTTGGTTTTACTGGCATTAATGTGCTTATATAAGGGAAAATTCAGGCGGTTTGCCGGCATGGAACTTATCACAGTATTTGTTCTTTTCTGCGGCTTGGCGTTTCTCCGGGGAGACTCTCTCGGTTTGGGCAGCGTATATCTGCGCCGCTATCTTTTTCCGCTGATCTTGTTTGCGTTATTGACGCAAATGGATATGGAAAAAGACTTTACAAAGGTAATGCGCTTTGTGCTGATCATGTTTGCGGTGCTGTCGGTTTGGGGCGTTTTCCAGGCCTATGTCCTTGGCGATGTCTTCTTGATGGAACTTGGCTATCCTTATCAATATGCCAAACATTACGACCGCTTTATTATTGCCAACTCTTTTTATTTTGGCGGTTTTGGTATTCAGCGGGTGGTATCTACCATAAGCAATCCCAATGTGTTTGCGCTGATTTTAGGCAGCACATTGATCTTCCTGTTCTTTAATTACTCCCGTTTTACAAGGAAGAAACTTGCGGCAATTCCGTTTGTACTGATCTGCATAGGATATTTGCTGACCGTTTCCCGGTCTAATTTCCTTGCGATGGGTATAGTGGGACTTTTGCTTGTAATGCCTTATATCCCCCATAAGAAAAAAGTGTTTATTGCAGCAGGCGCTCTGGTGGTGACCCTGGTTGTCATTGGATTGATCCAGGGCGAGGGCAGTTTGCTTTACCGTTTGATCAATTGGGTGCGGGATTCTTTCCGTTTCTCTGAGGATTCAGCAGCAGGGCGTTTGAGCCGTTGGACAGATGCTTTGGCAGGTATCGGCAAAAACCCCTTAGGCGTAGGTTTTGGTCATGTAGGCGCATTGGCTTGGGATGCGGGTAGCCGCAAACCTTATTACTCCTGCGAAAACTCCTATTTTGCCTTGATGTTGGATACTGGTTGGCTGGGTGCCGCTGCATATCTCGCTTTTGCAGGCATCCAGATTCGTCGGATGCGTCGCTGTGTCGGCATCTTCCGGGAAAAAGGCGACTATGAAAATGAAAAACTGTGCGCCTCTGGTGTTGTGATCATCGTTTATTTTCTGGTGGTGTTTTTGTTCTCCAACCATGTTCATGATATGGAGGCAATGGTTATCAGTTACTTCTATGTGGCGATGATCCAGTCTGTGGCAAGAAAACAGTTGCCTGAAGTTATGGAGTATGATCCGCCTCAGCGCAATGACATTGTGAGCAAACTGGTCAGAAAAGTGGAAATGCTGGTTGAAAATGTGGTTATGGCATTTTCCTCCCTGCTGTGGAAGCGCGACCGAAGAACGGTTTTGTTCGGCGCATGGTTTGGCGATAAGTTTGCGGATAACTCCCGTTTTCTGTTCCAATATCTGGCTGAAAACAAGCAGGAACTGAAACTGGAACATGTGGTTTGGGTCACCCGCAATGAGGCAGTTCGGGATATGCTGTGTAATATGGGTTATGAGGCATATATGATGGATTCTCCGGAGTCCGCCCATTACCATAAAACTGCATTTATGCATGTGGTCTGTAATGCCACAACAGATCGGAACGGAACTGTTCCGGATATTGATATTCACTACTCTTTCGGCGCAAAGCGAGTCAATCTGTGGCACGGCGTTGGCGTGGTGAAAGGCGTTGGCTGCGCGAGCAAAGAATATCAGCGCCGAAAAGAAAAACACAAACTGTTGTACACCGTTAAAGAAAAACTGGAGCGGATCAAACTGTATCGTCAGTTCGTGATCGGCACCGGTGGCTGGGGAGATTTTTATTTCCTTAGTCCTACGGAAACAGACACCAAGCAGTTTTCCCAGTTCTCCTATATTCCGAAAAAGAACTTCATTGAAACCCAGTATCCCAGAACCTGCCCTTGTGTCAGATTAACTCCCCGGGAGCAGGAAGTGTTGGATTATATGAAACGCTATGACAAAGTGGTTATGTATCTTCCCACATTCCGTACGGGTAGTAACCGTTTTGATTTTTCTAATATTGCAGAACAATTGGAGGACATTCTGAAGCAAGAGAATATCCTCTGGGTACAGAAAGCGCACAGCGCAAGTAATACGGTTCTCTCTCAGGAAAATCAGGGGCATATCCTGAATTTGGAGCCTGCCTTTGATATTAACGTGCTGATGCCCCACTGCGATTTGTTGGTAACTGACTATTCATCTGCAGCCAGCGATGCCCGATTCTTCCGCAAGCCGGTTCTGTTCTACGTGCCGGATCTGGAGGAATATACCAATGGCGACAACGGTATTACACCGGAGGCGGAAGAACTGATGCGCGGACCGCAACTGTTTGATATGGAAAGCCTTCGGGAAAGCCTGATCAAAACTATTCGTGAACCGGAGAGCGCCAAGCCTGCGGATTATGAGGATATTCGTCTGAAATATTGGGGCGAGGATAAGGACTATCGGCGAATTTGGAAAGAGATATGTAAGGCTGTTGGTGCAAAGAAACAGCCCCAACAGAGAAGGTAAACGATGAAATTTTTATCAAACCTAATTCAAAAATATAAGCAAACGCCGCTGCAGGCCCGGGCGTCCGTGTGGTATACGCTGTGTAATGTGATGCAAAAAGGCATCTCCTTTTTCATCATTCCCATTTATGTTCGTATTCTGACCACAGCGGAATACGGCGCTTATGCTGTGTTCCAGTCCTGGCGAGATGTGTTGATCATTTTGGCAACACTAAATCTCCATGCCGGTATTTATACCAAGGCAATGGTGGATTATGACCAGGATCGGGATCGGTATACCTCCAGTATGCAGGGTTTAAGTACGATCCTCACATTGGTGCTTTTTGCGGTGTATTTGCCTGCTACCGACCTATGGAATCGCCTTTTGCAGATGGATACAGTAACGATCTTGCTGCTGTTTGCCTATTTTGCATTCTACCCGGCGCTGACATTCTGGACAGTACGCCAGCGGGTCGAGAATAAATATGTGCGTATGGTTGCCGTGACAATGCTTGTGTCTGTATTGACACCTCTGATCAGCGTTGTTCTGTTAATGGCAACGCCCTTGCGGGAAAAGGCTGTGATTTGGGGTTATCTTTTTGTGCAAAGCGGTGTAGGCATTGCTTTTTATGTAATGCAGTTTATCCGCGGAAAGTGTTTCTATCACAAAGAATATTGGTCCAAGGCACTGAAATTTAATCTTCCATTGGTACCCCACTACCTTTCTCTAATCGTTTTGGGACAAGCGGACCGAATCATGATCCAAAATTACAGCGGCAGCGAAAAAGCCGGTATTTATAATTTGGCGTATCAGATCGCGGTTTTGATGCAGGTGGTGACCAATGCGATCTTCAGCACCTTGGTGCCCTGGTCTTATGAACAACTGAAAAACCGCACCATTGGCGCGCTGAAATCTGCAACTGTCAAACTGTGCGTGCTGGTGGCTGCTATGACTCTCGTTGTGATACTGGTAGCGCCGGAGGCAATTGCAATTCTTGGCACACCGGAGTATCGTGAGGCGATCTGGATCGTTCCTGCTGTGGCGATTAGTGTGCACTTTACTTTCTGCTATAATTTGTTCAGTACAGTCCCGTTCTACTATGGCGCCACCTCGTACATTATGGTGGCATCTCTGGTGGGCGCTGTTTTGAATATCATCCTCAACGCGATCTTTATTCCTAGGACCAGTTATATTGCTGCAGGTTATACCACCTTGGTGTGTTATTTTGCCTTTATGATCATGCATTATATCTTTATGAAGGTCAGTTGCCGCAAGTATCTGGATGGGGCCGCGGTGTATGACAATAAGATGATTTTCTTAAGTTGCCTGGTTCTTTGCGTTTTAGGCGCGATCTGCATGGTGCTGTATCAGGGGTGGATCGTTCGATATTTGATTTTGGCAGCCATTGCAGTGCTGGCCGTGGTGAAGCGGAATACGATTTTGGCGTTGTTGAAATCGGTGAAGAAATAAAGAGGAATCGATGATGAAAAAAGATATTACTTTTATCTATATGGATTCAGCGGAAAAAGCGCTGTACACGCCCATTGCAGAAGAGGCGAAACGTCGGGGTTACCAGGTGAAAATGACCCAGGATAAATATGCCAAATGTGAAATCGGTTTTTATTGCCAGCATATTAATTTCCCGCAGTACAGCAAATTTTCTTTCATTATGCTCCACGATATTATTCAGCAGTATGGTAACTGGCCGGATCTGTGGTATCGGGAGCCTTGGAACAAATATGATGTAGGCATTCTGCCCAGTAATCAATGGGAAAAGAACTGGAATGCCTGCTCGCAGTATTTCTATGCCCGACCCAGAAAGGGTATTTACAAGATCGGCTGGCCGAAAGCGGATTCCGTTGCCACATTGGACAGAGATGCCTATAAGAAAGAATTCCAGGCGGAGCACGGTTTAAATCCGGCAAAGAAGACCATTCTCTACGCCCCCTCTTGGGAGAACGATGGCAAGCAGGATGACTTTGTGCAGGCTATGCTGCAGTTGGATGTAAACATTCTGATCAAGCAGGCTGCGGTGAGCCCGGACAAATTCCCGGATATGGCGAAGGCTATTCAGGAGATGTACGCGCTGCATAAGGATAATCCTCGGGTCAAAATGCTTGACCCCAAACTGAATATCTTTAACGCCATTATGGCGTCAGATGTGCTGGTTTCCGAAGAGTCCTCCACGATGTGTGAGGCAATGATGATGGGTATTCCATCGGTGTCTGTTTCGGACTGGCTGATCCCGGATTGCACACCCAACCGCTATCCGGAATGCAACTATGATTTTGTTATTATGACAAAGAAGGCGCAATTGACGGATTGCGTGCGGCAGATCTGCGACAATTATGAGGAACACCTGCAAGTCGCCCGGAAGTACCGGGATGAGACATTTCCCAATATTGGATGCGCAGCAGGAATGATTATGGATATTGTGGACGATTGTGTGGCAAAGAAGGCGATCCGTTATCCCGCTCTTCAGCCTGCAGCAAAGGTCACAGTTCCTTTTAAAACTTGGCTGAAACATCGTCTTTTCCAGTTCAAGCAGGCAGTTTATGACAATTACCGCGTCCGCAGCAAGTTTGTTGCTGCCCTTTGGAATGGTATGCGATCTATAAAAAAGAGCCTTTTAGGCAAATAAACAGTAACAAAAAATCCGTGTATTTTTAAATACACGGATTTTTCAGCATACCGTTTGCGAGACTTGCGACGAGAGCATACATCTCCTCATCACTGTGCACATTGTGCGCGCGGTGGAGGATGTCTTGCTTTTGGGTTTCAGATAGGTGGGCATAGCGGTTCATAGCCGCAGTGTTGGCAGAAAGCGCCAAGCCGAAGCCAATAGGAACTTGATAGAAATCCATAATGATTACTCCTTTCGTATAAAGGCTTCTCCTGGAGGAGAAGCTGTCACCGCAGGTGACTGATGAGGTGTTTGGTTTTCGCATTTACTCCTCATCCGTCAGCCCTTCGGGCTGCCACTTTCCCCTCAAGGGGAAGGCTTTACGCAGCAGCATCTAACATATTTTCAATAAAGATTCCATAGCCAGTAGTGGGGTCGTTCACAAGGATATGGGTGTAACGATGATACCGGTGCAAGGCCCCCTCTGACGAGGGGGCTCCGCGAAGCGGTGGGGGAGAGAAATGTTATTCCGTTTTCTCTCCCTCCGGCACTTCGTGCCACCTCCCTCGTCAGAGGGAGGCTTTAGGCCGCTGCGTCCAGCATATTTTCGATAAAGATACCGTGGGCGTTCACAAGGACATGGGTCACGGCGCCGACCAGTTTTCCTGTTGCGGTGCCCGATAAAATCTTCGGGCTTACGCTTTTCCTCCATTTTATCGACCGCCGCCACTCGCTCAGGTCGCCTTATCTGCCACCGGCAGCGCTCCCATCGCTCCCCATCTTGGATGATGGGACAGCCGGACACTTCTGTGTCAAGTAGGGGACAAAAGAATTTTGTGTTTTTCTGCGATTTTTATGCGTTTGTGCAGGTAAAAGGCATGTTTTTACACCGTCCAACCGCAGTCCTTAACTTGGCATAGATGAATTGTCGAAAAAGGAGACTTTTAATTCTTCTTGCCTTTTCGACAAATTCTGATATTTGTTGGACCGTCGGTTTATTTCCAGGCAAATCCCGCCTCCGGATTATTCAGGAGGCGTTGCTGCAGTTTTTCTCCCTTACAATGCCAGTGTTGTTCCAATACCCTCTTGCTGTGCTTTTCTGTACAGCCGAGCAGCAATTGCAAGATCCAGAACACC
>JAZQBF010000165.1:0-3260 GCA_045545615.1 Faecousia sp. | reverse complement strand
ATACGGCAGGAGCAAGCCCCTGCCCTACAAATCTTAATCTTTTGAATAAATTTGTCTAGCAAATATTACTCAAGAATTTTCGTTGGCTGTTAATTCGTTTTCACGAAAACTTAAACAATCCATTATAATTGTCCAAGGTGTTTTTAGTTCGTCTTTGCGTTATTCAATTTACAAGGTACAGGTTTGCTGCCTCCAGGCAACGCCCTTCATCGGACAGCCTGCCTATGATACCACTATAGTGCTGATTTGTCAATACTTTTTTTCAACTTTTTTTGAAAAATTTTCAAAAAATTTGACTCTCGCCATTTTGTCGGTTTTTACAGTTCTTTCTTCCCTTTTCTGTGCAACCTGCCTAACGGCTGGAGATGTTGTCTGTGATGTCAGAAAGGGCATCTGCCGCATCCATCACGCTGCCCTCCCGGCAAGCCAGATCCCCCAGGCTGAGCATGCCGCAGAGTTTGCCATTGTCCACCACCGGCAGCCTGCGCACTTGCTGTCGCCCCATTAAATGGGCCGCCACACCCACATCCATATCCGGCTGGGCGGCGATCACCTGCCCGGTCATCACATCCCGCACGGTTGTCTGCCCCGGCGCCCGGTTGGAGGCGATACACCGGGTGACCAGATCCCGGTCTGTGACCACGCCGCAGAGTTTACCCCCGGCGCTGCATACCGGCAACGCCCCTATATTATATTGTGTCAGCGTCCGGGCGGCTACCTCCACCGACTCCTCCGGCGCAACGGTGACCACATTTTGGGTCATAACATCTTTCACTTTCATAGAATACCTCCTATAATTTTTTGTTTATTGAGTTGTGAAATAGGCGTATGCACCAACGCCTTCCCCCTGGGGGGAAGGTGTCACGGCGTAGCCGTGACGGATGAGGGGCATTCCCTTTTCGCCCGAGGGTGGCGGGGACGTTGTGGGTTTACCTCACACCTCATCCGTCGCCTTCGGCGACACCTTCTCCTCAAGGAGAAGGCTCTAACCAACAACTCTATAAACCGGGATTTGAATATATTGTTGCAGTACGTTACCGAGCATTATGGCGGAACAAAACTTTTTGCGAATGTTCGCAACGATTTTGCCCGTCGGGGCATCCCGACGTTTTACTGGAGTATTGCCCCAAAGGGCAAATCCTATACATTATAAAAATGAAAATCTGCACAGATCTGTCAAAAGACCTGTGCAGACTTATATTGGTGATTTACTTTCGGTACAGCACTTCGTCATCTACCGGAATAACGCCATTGGCGTCCTCGTATTCTTTGACGCAGGTTTGCGCCAGATACTCCAGTTGCGCATTCAGCGACCGCTTACTGTCCTTGGCAACATAAGCGATTTTATAAAGGAGTTCCGGCTCAAATCGGATTCCGGTTTGCACTTTGTTCGTTGCCATAATAACACCTCACTACTATTCTGATAACAGAATAGCAACATTTCTATTGATTTTATACAAACAAAGTGTTATCATATTTGCGTAAATCATTAAAAATTGGGAGGTTCAATCACCCATGCATAATTTAATTGACGAGATCCCCAGAGTACCTAAAGAGGAGATCACAGATCTTGTGATGGCTGTCATTGAACGGTATCGCGAATTGTTCCCCGATTGGGATATTTTTACCTTTTCCCTTGACCGAAGATTACCCAGAAACGAACAAATAGATCAAAATATTCGTTTGTTGGAAACATCGAAGACCTTCCCTGAATAGTGGGAAGGTCTTCATTCATTTTCCTAATATCCAATTAGAATTCGCACTTGGCGGCGATGTAGTCTTTCATCTGGCTAATGCTGTGTTGCTTTATCAGATTTGGCGATAGGCGGACAGGAAGTCTGCCAGTTTTTCCGTTGCTTCCTCCAAAACCTCGATACGAGGCAGATATACGATACGGAAATGATCCGGCTGTTTCCAGTTAAAGCCGCTGCCGGGAACGATCAGAATCCGCTTTTCTTTGAGAAGATCCAGTGCAAACTGCTGATCGTCGTGGATATTAAACTTTTTGGTATCGATCTTTGGGAACAGATAGAACGCAGCCTTCGGCTTCACCGCGCTTAGTCCGGGAATGTCATTGATCGCCTTGCAGATGTACTCCCGCTGCTCATAAACACGGCCGCCGGGAACGATGTACTCGTTGACACTCTGGTAGCCGCCCAGTGCCGTCTGAATAATGGACTGACCGGGAACATTAGAGCAAAGACGCATATTGGAAAGCATATTGATACCGGCGATATAGTCCTTTGCCAGATCCTTGTTGCCGGACAAGATCATCCAGCCCACCCGGAAACCGCAAGCCATATGGGACTTACTCAATCCGCTGAAGGTCACGCAGAAAAGATCCGGCGCCAAAGAAGCGGTGGAGATATGCTTTTCACCATCCATGACCAGCCGGTCATAAATCTCATCAGAAAAAATGATCAGTTCATGCCGTCTTGCAATATCCACCAGTTTTTCCAGCAGTTCTTTGGGATACAAAGCACCGGTGGGGTTGTTGGGATTGATCACAACGATTGCCTTTGTTTTGGGTGTGATCTTACTTTCGATATCCGCAAGGTCCGGATACCAGTCGGATTGCTCGTCGCAGATATAATGGACCGCTGTGCCCCCTGCCAGATTGGTGCAGGCCGTCCACAAGGGATAGTCCGGGCTGGGGATCAGCACCTCATCGCCGGTGTTCAGCAAAGCATTCAAAGACAGTTGGATCAGTTCACTGGCGCCATTACCGGTAAATACGTCCCGCATGGTCACATTGGGGATCTGCTTGATCTGGGCATACTGCATGATCGCCTTCCGGGCAGAGAAAATGCCCCGGGAATCCGAGTAACCCTGAGAGTCCACAATATTGGCGCGCATATCCTGGATCACTTCTTCCGGCGCGCTAAAGCCGAAAGGCGCCGGGTTGCCGATATTCAGTTTCAGGATCTTCATACCATGCTCTTCCATCCGCGTTGCTTCGTCCACCACCGGTCCACGGACATCATACAGCACATGCTCCAGTTTGTTCGCCTTTGCAAAGGTCCTCACGCAATTCACCCCTTCGTTTCCAGATTTTTGGTATTATAGCACATATGAAATGAAAATGCAAATTCCGGTTTGTCGAGGTGTTGGTACACCTACGCACCATACGCCTCCCTTCGTCAGCGCACAAGATATAACGCTACATTTCCTGCAAGCAGGAAATACCGCCAATATCTTGACGCTTCCTCTTCCCCACAAAGCAGGCTTTGCGGGGTCCCCATTATTGGGAGGTGGCTGAA